>JBDUCF010000463.1:0-2508 GCA_040003545.1 Pyrinomonadaceae bacterium
TCTGACTTCTGACTTCTGACTTCTGACTTCTGACTTCTGACTTCTGACCTCTGACCTCTGACCTCTGACTTCTGACTTCTGTCTCCGCCTACGCCGTGGCGGCGATCTGGTAACGCCCCAGTTTGAGTTGGAGGCCGCGGCGCGTGATTCCGAGCTCACGGGCCGCGCGCGAGACGTTGCCGTTGTTTCGTCTTAGTACCTCCGCGATCATGCGGCGCTCCAGGTTTTCCACCGCTTCCGGGAGTGAGACGTTTTCCGGCATGTCATTGACCTCTGCGCCAAACGATTGGGGCGGGTCCTCAGATTCGCGAAGCTGTGAGACGCGGCGAAGTTCCGGCGAGAGTTGGTCGGGCGTGATAGCGGTGCCGTCCTCGGCGCGCGCAACTGCACGTTGCAACTCGTTGCATAACTGCCGGACGTTGCCAGGCCAGTCGTTGACCATCAGCAGGTCCACCGCTTGCGGCGTGGCGGTGATATCACGTCGCCCGAACTTGGTCGCATACTGAGCGACGTAGTAGTTCACGAGTGCCGGAATCTCCGACCTTCGCTCGCGCAGTGGAGGGACTTGCAAGCGTATGACGTTCAAGCGGTAGTACAAGTCCTCGCGAAACTCTTTCCGCTCGACCATCTGCTCCAACTCAGTGTTGGTGGCCGCGATGATGCGCACGTCCACCTTAATGGGCCGCTGCTCGCCCAGGGGCTGAATTTCTCCCTCCTGCAAAAACCTCAACAGCTTTGGCTGCACATCCAGAGGCAGGTCGCCAATTTCGTCGAGGAAGAGAGTGCCGCCCGACGCCGCCCTAATCACGCCGGGCGAGTCGGAGAACGCTCCGGTAAACGAGCCACGGCGATAGCCAAACAGGTAGCCCTCGGTCAATTCCTTCGGCACAGCCGTACAGTTGAAAGGAACAAACGCCTTCTCGCGCCGAGATGAGACAACGTGGATTGCTCGTGCGACCAACTCTTTGCCGGTGCCGCTCTCGCCCGTCACCAGCACGGTGACGTCTGAAGAGCGAATCTTATGCAGCTCTTCGACGACGCTGGTCATGGCGGGGCTCGAATATATAAAGCCCGGCATCAAGTTCGCGCGAGCGAGCGAGGCGCGGTGCTCGTGGTCGCCCCCGTCTCTCGCTTTCTTGCGTAGAGCGCACAGGTCGACTCCCATTTCTGCCACGCGTAGTAATGACTCAATCGATTCGCCGCCCGCCAACTCAACCGACGAGCGCGGCGAAACCAGAATCGTAACGGGCGCAGCGTTCGTGACCCGCAAGTGAATCACCACCGCGTCCTGCCCCTTCGCTACGCGCTCTCTGGTTTTGTCATCGCGTGCGGCAGCCCACTCCTCGGCCACGCGCTCACCCTCTCGTGCAGCGTAGCCGTGTGCCACGACGACCTTCAGGCGCGACTCATCGGCCGGCTCAAATATCAGTACTTTGCGGGCCATCGTCTCATGGCGGATCAGGGCCGCGAGCTCACGCAAAAGGAGTTCTCGCGAGGTTAACGCCTCCACCATCCTCAGGATGAATCGTTGCGAGCGCGAAGGCGGTGCGCCCACAACCTTGCCGGGACCGCGGTGGCCCAGCGATGCGAGCGCGTCTTTGGCGCGCTTGATGTCGAGGCGCGCACCCAGCTCACCGAAGATGTGCACGGCAGTTGAGAGTGGCTCGGCCGCCCGTTCCGGCTGTGCTGCTGCGTAAGCGAAGCCGAGCTCGAAGTATGCGCGAGCGCTCCGGTAACGGTCGTCCAGTATTTCGTAGATCGAGACGCTGCGACCGAAGTGATGCGCGGCGCGCACAGAGTTGTCCCGCTCCATAGCGAGCAGCCCGCTCACGCGCTGCGCCTCGCCGGCAATCGCCATATCGGCGACAGTGTCTTCAATCAAGTCCAACACCTTGCGCAAAAGCGCGTCGCACTCTTCCGGCTCACCTTTGCGCAAGCTTGCTTCGGCGATCAGCAGATTCGATTCGCAGATGGCCTGGCGATCACCAATGCGCTCAGCCAGAGCGAGCGCCTCCCGGCCCGTTTCGAGCGCGTGCTCAACATCGGCTGCCGCAAGGTGGCAGCGGCCAAGAGTGCGCCTCGCCTGGCCCGCGTACCACTCGTTACCGTTCTCGCTGGCGAGCTTGACGGCGCGCTCGAGCAGACTCCGGGCCTCCGCCAGTTCGCCACGCAGCATGCGCAGGTCACCGAGCGAATCGAGGACCATCGCGACCCACCCGCTGTGCTCCATCTCGAAGGCGAGTTCAAGCGCGTGTTTGAGTACCTCCTGGGCGCGTTCCCATTTGCCGACCAGGGTGAGGTTGATGCCGAGGTTGTTATAGCCGAGCGTTGCGTTCGACTTGTGTTCTGTTCGCTCGTAATAACGGACGGCTTTTTCCAGATGGCGTATGCCATCGTGCGGGCGGCGCAGAAACCAGCAGGCGCCTGCCATATTGGCGTAGATTTTCCCGAGCAGGTAGGGCGCGGCACGATTTCCTATGAGCTTGGCCGCCTGTTCTGAATGAGTGA
>JBDUCF010000101.1:0-8249 GCA_040003545.1 Pyrinomonadaceae bacterium
GGCTGGAAGATAGTACTCGATACGTTGAGCCCGATACCCGAGAGACAGTAAGGCCGGCCCCCGCTTCTGAACGAAGAAAAAGGAGCAATCGCGATCGCGACGAATTTCGTAACGAGATTGCCTATCAGAAAGCTACCAAAGACTACAGCTCACGTCTTGGGGATCGCGGGATTTACATGCGGTACTTCCAGGAGGCATTTTCACACGGGTATGACGCCGGTTACAAAAAGTGCGGCATGGCGCTAAGCGTGCAGAAAGGCAATGGCGTCTTGGGAGAGTTTCTGCCCGTGTGATATTTGACTGGAGGATGATCGAGGCACTCAGGAAACTGTGGGAGTTTGCTACGTTGCGTAAAGACGCCCCGAAGGCAGGCACATCTACCAGGACCGAAGTCGAACAAATAGCGGCCCACATTGGGCTGGGCCGGCGCGGGGAAGATTGGGCCGTTGCATATCTCGAGAGGGCCGGCTATC
This sequence comes from Pyrinomonadaceae bacterium, assembly GCA_040003545.1. Taxonomy (GTDB): domain Bacteria; phylum Acidobacteriota; class Blastocatellia; order Pyrinomonadales; family Pyrinomonadaceae; genus DASXRU01. Next base: position 474 of record JBDUCF010000101.1, read on the forward strand.
GCATTGTAGGTGCTAATTTTGAGCTGCCCATCGGACGCAATGCGCGCGGCGTGGTTATCAAAGCGGAGATCGACATCGTCGCGTACGATGGCTCAATGCTTTGTTTTATCGAAGTAAAGACCCGCGCCTCGGATTGGTTTGCGCCGCCCCAGGTGAACGTGGATGCGCACAAGCAACGCCAGGTTGCGCGCGCGGCCCGCGTCTACCGGCGGATGCTCGATCTGATGGACGCGCCCTATCGCTACGACGTGTTGAGTTTGATTCTTCCCGCTTCGGATACTGAGGCAGCCGCGGTCGTTTCCAGCGCCACGCTGCTGAAGAACTTCTGGTCAGACAGTAAGTTCCGCAAGCGCCGCTGGTCGGATGCGTCGTACGACTAGATGACCAACACCGAGTATCGCCCACAGCGACCGACAGCTTCGTCAATGGGTATACAGCTCGCGAACATATTCGCGCCTTTAAGCCGGCCGCACAGTTAATCTCCGCTTTTGAAGATGGGCACTCTTATCATCGGCAATGGTCTGGCGACCACCCAGGCGGCGCCAAGACCAATATTATTGCTTCCATAAGCAATCAAGCCGTAACCGCGCTCCACGGAAAGTCCGGGCCCGGCCCATTCGCCCCAGCCTGTACCCCAGGAGTTCTTGATCAACCATGCTCCCAGGTGATCGTCCCAACCGATCAAGGTGACACCATGGTTGGCGCTGAACGTCTTCAGCTTTCCGTCGGCGGTTTTGCCATAGCGCACAGAGTCTGGCAGATCCTCTTTGAAGACTCCTCCCGTATAGGCGATCATTTTTGGAGTCGCAAGCAGAGCAATACTAATTGGGCCGTAGCGGCAGAGCGCCTTTTTGAGCTCAGCAATTTCCGGGGGGTTCGGCTGCGCAAATCCCGCAGCCACTTTGGAAGGAACGTAGCCCCAGGTTTCTGCCTTGTATAGCCGGGGGACGCTTTTGCAGATGCCCGTAGTCCCCGTGAAGGGAGCGCTGGGTTCAGTGGTAGTTCCCGTCTTTATCAAATAGTCAAAAGCCCAAAATCCTCCCTTGCAAGTACCGGCGCCACTGCAGGAAAGAACGTCCTGCTCAGAAGTATCGCTGATGCCACTGCGCAGCAGATAACTCCCTTCAAAGGCGCCGAGCGTGGCAAAAGCCCAGCAACCACCGCAACCCAGCTGATCGCGCACGGGAGTAACCTTACCCTGATCGCGCCAGTCGAACGACGACGCCGCTGCACTGCAGCTATAAGAACTTTGAAAAGAAGCATCCATTAACATTTTGTCTTGCGAATCCCGACTCTTGATTCCAGCAAACAACGCATTTTTCTGGCGATACTGATCGGCCAGATCGTCCGGAACCCTCGTCCCGGCAAGTTCCTCCAAACTGCGATCCATCGCAGTCGTGTAACCGACCGTATAAGACAAATTCTGTTCCCGAATCTCGCGGCGAAACTGTTCAAGTTGCTGCCGGATTTCCGCAGAAGCGTTTCTTTCGCGCTGCGCGTAGAACTCGTCAATCCGCCGATTTGCCTGTTGTGCGCTTTGCGGGATCTGCCTATCCGCACCCGGCCGCACCTGGCTCCTGGCAGAGAAACTCTGGAACGCCACGGCCGCAAGGAGAGCCCCCGTAGTCAGGACGCTTAGAAGGTTCCTTTTCATGACATTCCTCTCTCCTTTGAAGGTTCGTTTTGCATGTATGCTCGCGGAGCTCGGCGCCGGACTTTGTGAGGAAACACAATCCGCGCCGGAGTGTTAGGTTGGCAATTGCCTTGGCCGCGGAGGTGATGGCGGCTTCTCTTCTCCGCTCTTCTCGCCGGTCTGCGACAGGACTTCTTTGATTGCGCCTATGCTCGCTAACATTGCCGATGTTTCCACCGGCATGAAGATTACCTTCGAATTATTTGTGCGCGTCATATCGCGCAGGCTTTCAATGTAGCGCGTAGTGATCAGGTATTGCGCGGGGTTGCCGTGATCCTGCATCGCCTGGGCCACACGCGAGATGGCCTCAGCTTCAGCGGCTGCATTTCGCAAACGGGCCTGGGCAGCGCCATCTGCCTGCAGGATGGCCGATTCCTTTTCACCTTCAGCCCGGGTGATGGCGGATTGCTTCTCGCCTTCAGCGCGGGTGATGGCCGCCTGCCGGTCTCCTTCGGCTTGTAACACCAGCGCGCGGCGAGTGCGTTCTGCGGTCATCTGTTTTTCCATGGTGATGCGCACATCTTCGGGAGGATCGATGTTCTTTACATCGACGCGGGTTACCTTGACACCCCATTTGTCGGTTGCTTCGTCAAGGATGATGCGCAACTTGGCGTTGATTTGATCGCGCTGCGAAAGCGTGTGGTCCAAATCCATGTCGCCCATCACCGCGCGCATGCCGGTAATCGTCAACTGGACAATGCCCCCGACCAGATCGTTCATCTCGTAAACGGCCTTGATAGGATCAGTAATCTGCCAGTACACAACTGAATCAACATGGATGGTGACGTTGTCGCGAGTGATGACTGGCTGCGGCGGCAAATCTATATACTGCTCGCGCAGATCGATCGAGGTCATTCCGGGCCGCGTGTTGGTCCAGTAAACCGCCCGCGGCTTATCCATGAACGGGATGAACATGTGCAGACCGCTATCGGCAACTTTAAGGAACCGCCCGAGTCGCTCCACCAACATCACGGTGGCCTGGGGCACAATCCTGATCGTCTTGACTGCAATCACCAGCATGAAGATGGCAAGAAAAGCTAGAAAGAAAGCCAAAACCAGAAAGTCCATATTTGCCTCCGGATAAAAATTCAGCGATATGCAATGGCGCCCGTGGAAAAGTGTGCCCAGACTATATCGGATCGCGGGTGGGTCCGACAATTGAGAATGGACAGGGTCAGAATCTCTTCAAACCAGGATTTTCCATTTATCATTTTTCATTTCTCATTTTCCATTTCCGAATACCGGCATTTGCCAGCCGCCGAGTTCTCTTTCCACTATTGCCGCCACCGACAGGACAACTTCTTCTTCATAAGGCCGGCCAATTATTTGCACCCCCAGAGGCAATCCATCAGGCGAACGTCCAGCGGGAACACTGACCGATGGCAAACCGAAAACATTATAGGTTTGACAGTAGCTGAAAGCGCGAAAGACGCTCAACGTCTGCCCGCCGATCTCTAATCGACCTGTCCCATGAGCGAATGCATTAGTCGAACCGACAGGAGCGATGACCACGGGAGTTCTTTCCATCCATTTGAGCAACTCGGTACGCAGGCGCTCGCGCTCGGTCATGGCTGCTGCCAGAGTCTCGATGGTATCGGCTGGCGGTCTTCTCTTTGCCGCCAGCAGAGAAGTGACAGCCGGCCCCGCTTCGTCTTCTCGACCGAGATAGAACTCCCGCAGTTGATCGAGTGAAGCCTCCGAGAACAACTCAATCCAAAGTCGTGATCCCTGGGAAACACCCGGAGGAAGAGACTCAACCACCTCCGCACCCGCACCGCCGAGTGCTTTCGCGACTGCTTTAACTGCTTTCGACGTTTCTTCAGAAACCGGCGCGACGCCATCGTTTACGTACCAGGCGATGTTTAGGCCGCCCAAACCAGGCAACCTGCCATCAGCAAAAAACTCCGCTGACCGCGGCGAACGATGACTCAGCTCAAATTGGTTGGTGTCCGCGATCACTCCAAACAGCAGTCGTATATCTGCGACAGTTCGCGCCATTGGTCCTATACAGGCACCCAACCTAAACGGTCCCCTGACCGGCGGCACATGACCATCCGCCGGCACTCGCCCATTCGTCGGTTTCAAACCAACAATGCCGCAGAAGTGCGCGGGCACGCGTATCGATCCTGAAAGGTCGCTGCCGATTCCCGCAGGGGAAAGACATGCGGAAATCGCCGCCGCTTCGCCGCCACTGGATCCGCCCGCGGTGCGCGACACATCGTACGGATTACTTGTGCGGCCAAAAAGGGGATTATCGGTCTCGTAGGGAATCGCCAGTTCCGGCGTATTTGTTTTGCCAAGGATGATCGCGCCGGCCGCCTTCAAACGGGCGACAACAGTTGCGTCCTTTTCGGGAATGAAGTTTTCGCGAATTCTCGTTCCACTCGTGGTTCGAAGTCCGGCGGTTTCAATCGTGTCCTTGATCGTGACCGGCACGCCGTGCAACGCGCCCGTCTCTGCCCCCCGCAGCAGCATCGCCTCTGCTTCCCGTGCTCGATCCAATGCGTCCGGCGCCAGTGTAACAAGGGCGTTCAGCTTCGGGTTCACGCGCTCGATACTGCGCAGATGCGCTTCGAGCACTTCAACCGGCGAGACGGCGCGGCTCCGTATCAGTTCGGCTAGCCTGGCTGCGGAATGGGCTACTAGTTCATCCATGGCACTACGACATTCGTTGAATCACGAAATCTCATTAACACCTCACTTCAGAGAGGTGCTGCATACTGTCGTCCAGTCCTAAAAACCGTTTCAACGGTTTGCGCCGAAAGCCGTTTAAACGGCTGACATTATAACGGCTCCAGGCATCACCTCACTGAAGTGAGGTGTGAATGAGATCAAACTAAAGCCGCTCTCATTCGGCCTTAGTTTGCTTTTCCCGCACTTCTCAATATAATTTCACTGTACGCGCAATCATTAACAATCAGTTCCAGCAGAACTAATGCGAAAGCTTTGCGGTGAAGGAGTGCGTTCTTGGCGATCCATCTGAGCAGGACCTTTGTCCTGCGAAAGCTGCATCAACTGTCGGGCATTGTTCCGCTGGGCTTTTTTCTTCTGGAGCATTTCTACACTAATTCGAAGGCGTTGAGCGGGCCCGCTGAATTCAACACCGCCGTCCAGGGCCTGCAGTCGATTCCCTACATAATCTTTGTTGAAGTTGGCGGAATATTTATACCGCTCATCTACCACGCCGTCTATGGCCTCGTGATTACCATTGAAGCGCGGCCCAACAACCTCAATTATCCGTACCCGCGCAACTGGTTCTACACCATTCAGCGTGTTACTGGAGTCATTCTGTTTTTCTTCATAACCTTTCATGTCTTGAACTTCAGGTTCGGCTTGATTCCCGGGCTCAACACGCGCTCGGTCGCAACTCATAGCGATGCGGCCTTCGCCATCGTCCGAGGCGAATTTCTGAATCCGGCCATCTTCATTGTTTACCTGGTCGGCATTACCTCGACCGTCTGGCACCTTGCGAACGGCATCTGGCTCTTCATGGTCGATTGGGGCATTACGATCGGGGAGCGCGCGCAACGTTTGACGGGCTACGCCTGCATCGCCTTTGGCGTCGTGCTGTTGTTGGTTGGCGTCAACGCAGCCGTGGCTTTCATTCGTCCCGGCGGATTGTTGGGAGGACTCCTTTAGCGAAATGGCCAGCGGAAGTGGAATCAAAATCGCAATTGTCGGCGGCGGGCTGGCGGGACTCGCCGCGGCGATGAAGATCGCAGAAGCCGGCCACGCAGTCGATCTCTTTTCGGTTGTGCCGGTAAAGCGCTCGCATTCGGTGTGCGCTCAGGGCGGAATTAACGGCGCGGTCAACACCAAGGGCGAAGGCGACTCCACCTGGGAACATTTCGACGACACGGTTTACGGCGGAGACTTTCTGGCGAACCAACCACCGGCCAAAGCGATGTGCGAAATGGCGCCGGCAATCATCTACCTCTTCGATCGCATGGGAGTTCCCTTCTCCCGGACGAAAGAAGGTCTGCTTGATTTTCGCCGCTTCGGCGGCACCAAACATCATCGCACCGCGTTCGCGGGCGCTTCGACGGGTCAGCAACTGCTCTATGCGCTTGATGAACAGGTGCGACGTCAGGAAGTTGCCGGTCGCGTTCAGAAGTACGAAGGCTGGGAGATGATGTCGCTCGTGCTCGATGACGCGCAGGTCTGCCGCGGCCTGATCGCAATGAACCTGCAGACGCTCGAGCTGAAGGCCTTCAAGGCTGACGCGGTAATCATGGCCACGGGCGGACCGGGGCTGATCTTTGGCAAGTCAACCAACTCGATGGTCTGCACCGGCAGCGCGGTTTCCGCTTGCTATCAGCAGGGCGCAAAGTATGCGAACGGCGAATTCATTCAGGTCCATCCCACTTCGATTCCCGGCGAAGACAAGCTGCGCCTGATGTCCGAATCGGCGCGCGGCGAAGGCGGTCGCGTCTGGGTGCCGCGCGGGCAGGGCGACAAGCGAGCGCCGGGTTCTATTCCCGAAAGCGAACGCTGGTATTTTCTAGAGGAGAAGTATCCAGCCTACGGCAACCTTGTGCCGCGCGACATTGCTACTCGCGAAATCTTCCAAGTCTGTATCGAGGGTCATGGCGTCGATGGCGAGAACCAGGTCTATCTCGATCTGAGTCATATCCCTGCTGAGACGCTCGACATCAAGCTGGGCGCAATCCTCGAGATTTACGAAATGTTTGTGGGCGATGATCCGCGCCATGTCCCAATGCGCATTTTCCCCGGGGTTCATTATTCGATGGGGGGCCTCTGGGTTGACTTCAATCAACGCACAAACGTTCCCGGATTGCTGGCCGCCGGCGAATGCGACTACTCGATTCATGGCGCGAACCGGCTGGGCGCCAATTCACTCGTCAGTTGTGTCTATGGCGGTTTTGTCGCGGCGCCTGCGGCAATCGAATTCGCGAAGAGCGTCGAACGCAACGGGGCCGATGGATCCAGGGTTTATGAGCAGGAGCTGAAACACCAGCAGGAGATCAACGACACGTTAATCAAGCAAAGCGGAACGGAAAACCAGTACGGTCTGCATCAGGAGATGGGCCGATGGATGACCGACAACGTGACCGTAGTTCGCTACAACGACAAACTAAAGACCACCGACGACAAGCTACGCGAGTTGCTGGAACGTTACCAGAGCATTTCGATAAACGACTCGAATCTATGGGCCACGATGGCCCTGCCCCACGCGCGACACTTGAAGAACATGCTGGAGCTGGCCCGCGTAATCACACTGGGCGCGCTTAATCGGAACGAATCGCGCGGCGCGCATTACAAACCGGAGTTTCCCAACCGTGATGACGAGCAGTTTCTGAAGACAACTATCGCCGAGCATTCAGGCGAGGGTCCGGTGCTGTCTTACGAAGCAGTCGATGTCTCGCTGATCAAGCCGCGGAAGCGAGATTACAGCAAAGGCAAACAGGAAACGGCGAAGGCCTAGAGCAAAAACGTCGCCACGTTAGCGGCGGGCGACTGCCCGCCGGATCCATTAGCGAACAACATAATCGGCGGGCAGTAGCCCGCCGCTAAACAGTTAGTTGATGTCCATGAATTCAGAAAAGAAAGCCACAAGGCGCACGCCGCCTAAATCCGTCGAGATCCACATTCGCCGGCGCGCCAATCCCGATTCGCCGCAATACTGGGAACGGTTCGAGATCCCCTATCGCCCAAACCTAAATATCATTTCGTGCCTGATGGAGATTCAGAAGAACCCGGTCACCAGGGATGGCCATCCCACGACGCCGCCCGTCTGGAGCATGAATTGTTTGGAACAGGTTTGCGGCATCTGCACCATGGTCATCAATGGCCAGGTGCGCCAGTCATGTTCCGCCCTGGTAGATAATCTGGATCAGCCAATCAAGCTGGAGCCCATGTCGAAGTTTCCCAACGTGCGCGACCTGGTGGTCGATCGTTCCCGGATGTTCGATCATCTGAAGCGCGTTCATGCCTGGATGGAGATCGACGGCACATACGATCTTGGGCCGGGGCCGCGCATGGACCAGGACGACGTTCAGGAGCGTTACGCTTATTCACGCTGCATGACATGTGGCTGTTGCCTCGAGGCCTGCCCGCAGTAT
>JBDUCF010000102.1:0-8215 GCA_040003545.1 Pyrinomonadaceae bacterium
AGTCCCAGGGCTTGCAAAATGATTCAAGTCAACAGCAGCCAACTCATAAAAATAAACGGCCGAGGCAATATCGGTCTTTAGATTGCCTTCCGGAAGATTGCTAACAGTTCCCTGGGCGTTCGCGGACAGTTTTCTTACGCCAGCTTTGTATTCGGCAGAATTTCGATTGGCGATGACTTTCTCAATTTGTTCCAGCTGGACAATAACGCTTTCCGCTTTCGCGAGTTGTTTCGTATTCAGGCTGGATGGATCAGTTTGACCAGACGCGGCCACCTGGAAAAGACATAACAGAACTGACAGGGCAAGCAGTGATCGTTTCATTTGCAAATATATTTTGCCTCCCCGAAGGCGCACCGATCCGTCGCCTGCGGGACGCAGAACTTCCGACTTTCCGCCATTGAGGGGCTGGAATCTACTTGAGTTGCATGAAATATAAACTAACAATACGAGTGACTTTCCCATTGCCTTAGTCGTTTTAGGCGGCGCCGAATAGCTGGATCGAAACGTCCTCGCGAAATCGCGAAGACTCAATCAGTTTCGGCGCTTGCACTCGGAGGGTATAACAATACCTATTCCAGGAGACGAAGCCAGTCGCTCCTTGGTTTTTCTTATGATTGTTTGAACGCGGTTGGTCAGACTGGAGGGGCGTGCCGACCCATGACCGGGGAGGTTTGACTCGCTATCTACTACGTTTCAGTTACAGGAGCCAGGCAGAAGCCCGCGCGTAAGCACGGGCTCTTGTAACGGCGCAAGGGCTCTGTAAGAGTGGTTTAAGAGAGAGCCCTCCCTGATGACGGCCGGGCTTCTGCTTGGCTCCGATTTATCTGTAGCAGTGCCTGATGGTCAGGCAGGCTTTCAACCGGGCAAATAATCGCGGCGTCAAAGAGTAAATCGATAGGTGATTGAGGCGGTAACCATCACTGGCTGGCCGTCAACCTGCGTAGGCTCGAACTTCGACTGCTTGGCGGCGGCAACCGCGGCGTCCTGCAGAAAAGGATGGCCGCCCACGGCATGAGCTTCGATGACATCACCCTTCTCATCAATGGTGACATAGACTGTGATTGAGCCTTCGGCTCCTGCGTCCTTCGCGTTCTGCGGATAAATCGGCTCCGGCAGGCTGATAGCTTTGCCATTAACAATTGTGCTGCGAGACGAAGCACGAGGTCTTGAGAAAATGGGATCACCTGCGACGAAAGCCACGGGCTTCTGAGCGCGAATGTACCCCTCGCCACGACTGGTAAGTCCTGCCCTGCCGGCGAGCGTCCCCATAAAAGAATTCAGAAGCTCTTTACCGTCTATCTTAAAGCTGGTAATACCGGTCATCTTCGTGTCCCGGTCATTGTATTGAAGGTTCAGAAAGCGAAACTTTCTTTTAGCGAGCAGGGCCGGCAGTCCCAGTATTCCCACTGTGCTCGAGAGGATAGTTCCGCCTACCGGGCCGATTGCGCTCCTCGACTTTGTGTCCGGATTGGCGGCAACGATCGCGAGGTAGGGAATAGACAAAACTTCCTTCTGTTTCTGGTCGTGAAAAACCAGGCGCTGGTTGGCATCGTCGAGGCTGAGCGATCCCACAATCTTCCTGCTGAAGCCCGTTACCCCGCCCTCGTATCTTGCGTTCACTTTCGTCAGCGGAGATGTCGTAGGCTGCGGCTGGGCAACTTTATCTTTGGCAGGTTCGGTCTCATTCAGTCGAGGTCGCTGCGCCAGCGAAGTGACCGTCAAAGCTGCGATTGTAAAAAGCGCGATTAGCATGCTGAAAAACTTTGACATAAAACCCTCTTTCTTTCCTTGAGAACAACTGTACAAGACGCTCAAAATCCAGGTCCGGTTGCCCGCGCGGAACTGTTTACTCCCGACCACACCGGTATCTTATAGAGAATCCACCAAAGGAAGATCTGGGCTCCCAGAATGAACAGGCCCAGCACTATGCTTGTGCACGAGGCGCGTCGTCCGGCGCGACCCTCGATCCGGTATGACGTGAACAATCCAACGATCCCCATCACCAGGGCCCCGGGGCAGAAAAGAATTCCCAGGTAAGGAACAAGCGAATATGTCAGGAAAGCAAGCGCCGTCGTAGAAGCGCCATTGCGATTATGAGTTTCGAGAATACGTTCCACGGAGTTTGCTTAACCGCCTCGCCGCGGTGTAATCGCAATTGATGGGCCTGACCCGCGGTCAGAAAGGCGCGGACTCTACTTTCGCGCTCGCACCGATTGCTCGGCCGAAGGAGTGTAACGAGTGGTGCGCAATCTGTCGCCAATGAAGGTGTATACGATGCCGCCCTTCAGGTTGCGATAGATCGAAATGTCATGATCGTCCTGATGATCGAAATCGCGATTCTTCGTCAGGTTCATAGACTCGGGAGTGTCTGACGACCTCTCGTGCTGCAAAATGATCTGTAGCACAGTGCCTTCGATTTCGGGTCGGAGCTTCTTATTGGCAACGAATTTTGCGCTTACGAAACTGACGGTAACCGTCCCTCCCGAGACCTTGAAGTGCCATGTTGAGTCTTCTCCCGCTGGTTCGCTGGAAGGTTTTCCCAGGACGCGCTCAACGTCGGCGCGCCGAGACTTCAACGGCTCAATCCCACTCCATGATTCCGCCAGGGTGCAGCGCGACAGCGACGTTAGCAAAGCAATTGCCACCACCAAACCGCTTATGATTTGTCGCGCCAGAAAGAGGTTATGTTTCAAAATCTTCATGCAGCGGATGCTACAGCGAAGTTGTGACGAGTGACAAGTAAACAAGTAAGCCGTTCGAGGCCTGCACCTTGCGGCAACCGTGTAACCAATTGCGCTCCTACTTGCTGCTCCTTGCCAGTTGTCAGTTCTATGACCTGTTAGGGTTTTTGCCCGACTGGTCGCACGCGCTCCAATGATTCTTTGAAATCGGCATCATCAGGCGCGGCTTGTAGCGCTTTCTGATAAAGCGCGAACGCCTTCACGTATTGCTTCGTTTTTTCGTACGCGTAGCCCAGCTCGCGATAGACGTTCAGATCCTGGGGCGCCTTTGCGTTGGCGCGCTCAAAAGCAGCAATAGCTTTAGGGAAGTTGTTCGCACGCGAATGGGCCACCCCGAGCAAGTACAACGTTATGGGTTTCGCATTTACGCCCGCAACTGGTTCAAGCGCTGACGCCGCGCGCGGATACTGTTTTGCTGAAATCAGCGCCTGGCCAAAAAGTCGTACTGCTTCTTCGTCAGTGCGCACGCGCGTTAAGCCCTCGCCGGAGCGCACGGCACTCAAGTTGTCGGCATCGGCTTTTGGTGTATCACCTTCCGTGCCGGCGCGGCGAAGGTAGGCAGAGGTCAGTGAAGCCCAGGCGGAAGCAAGCCGGGGGTCGCTGACCGTGGCGCGATTCAAAGCGGCGATTGCCGCGTCGAGGTCCCCGCGCGTCAATGCCATCTGTCCCAGAAAATACAACGATGCGGAATCTTTGGGATTGGCCTTGACCGCGGCATTGAATGAGCTTTCGGCGTCCTTTACTTTTCCGGTTTTGAATTCCGCCAGACCTCGATAATAAAGGAAAGCCGCATCGGGCTTTGGGTCGGGACGGCTAGTGGCGCTAACAAGAAGCGGCAAGGCCTGCTCGAATTTTTCGCTTAGCACATAAGCCTCAGCCAGCGCATCGGCCGTGTGCGAATCTTCCTGATGCGCGGCCCGTTGCAGGTCTAATGCTTTTTGCAAATCGCCTGAGGCATCCGGGTACTGCTTCAAACTTAATTCTGCAAATCCGGCAATCTTCCAGGCCTCAGCATCATTCGGATAGTTCCTGGCAATTTGCTTTGCTTCCTTGGCGGCGGCAGCGTATTGCTTCTGCTGCAGCAGCTCGTAGGCATGCGAGGTATCCGCAGAAACAGGACCGTCACCGACAGGCTTAGCCGGCTTCACATCCACCAGCGGCGCATTCTTATTCGTAGCGGGGGGCGACTTAGGCGCCGGCCCCAAAAGAGTATCAGGAGGATTTACTCGCCGGGGGCGAGACGACTGTGCCTGTACCGCCAGCGCAGGGGCAAAAATACAAGTAAAAAGGATAATCGAACGAACGTAGTGACGTGTCATCTGGTAATTCTTTCTGGGGAAAGTCCTATTAGCTGAGGCGCGAGCTGCGCTTTGCGAATCTGCGATGCTCCGGGGTGATACTTGGTTCGCCCGGCGCCCCTCAGCGTAGTGCTTTGCCGGGCAAAAGAAAAGCGGCCGGGAGAGCTTCCCCGGCCGCTAGTGGACAGACACTCTTGTCTGTCATTCTCAAGTATCGAGCCAGACAGGCAGGAATGCCTGTCTTACCTTAGAAGTTCAACTTTACGCCAAACTGAAACTGCCGCGGATCGAACGCTGCGGTCGGTCGGCTGTAATAGCGGCCGTTGCCGGCCCGATTCCCGAAAGCATTCACCACCTGGTAAAACGGGTTCGCCGAGGCTTCGTTGAAGCGGTTGAACAGATTGAATCCTTCGGCGATTACGTCCAGACGAAGGCGCTCGCCGAAACGGATTTGCCGAGTCACACGCGCATCCACGGAAAAGTAGCCGTGCGTGATTCCCATGTTACGACCCAACGATCCGTTTGCCGGGAAGATATTCTGGAAGCAGCCGGGGTCAACTCCAGTAGCGCACAATTTGCCGTCAGACAACACGGTCGGGCGTTCGTTGCTGCTCTGGAAATCGCCGTTGGCATCGCCGACTGCCAAAATGTTGAAGGGGCGACCCGATGAAACTTCGACAATCGGAGCGAAAGAAAAACCTCGCATCCATGCTTTCAATCCTCCTGCTGATTTCCATTCTTCCGGCGCGGAGAGGATGCCGCTAAAAACGAACCGATGTCGCTGATCGAATAACGAATCAGACCGCTCGGCCCGGAAGTTCGTGTTGTCCTGTGGCTTTAGGAGCGTTTGCAGGTCGCTGGAGTCGTCAATCGAATGTGACCAGGTATAAGAAGCGAGGAACATGAAGTTATTCGAGAAGCGCTTCTTCAATTCAACATTCATAGCGTCGTAGAATGAGTTGCCATCCGACAACTGCGCGTTCACGTCGGCATATGGATTTATTGGACCCGGTGTCCGCAGGCTTCCGGCGATCAGTGAATCAAAAGTTGCCTTATTAATTGCCCCGCCGGTTATCGACGAAACGAAGAAATAGTTTGGGCCCAGCCTGCGGAAATAGTCCGCTGCAATCGGGCTGACAATCTTTTGACCGGTCGTATTGTTTACGACAATCAAGCCAGGGACTACGACCGTGTACAGAGCGCTGCTGGTGGTCGGGAGCGAGAAGAACGCCGCTTCGGCCAGACCAGTCGGCGCTCGTCCCGTTGCGGGACAAGGGCCACCGCACGCCACCGGATTGTTGGCGGTGAAACGGCGGAAGTTATCCACCATCAGATTGGTTTGGGTGATGTTCACATCTTGGGGATGCGCCAGGTGGCGTGCGTTGACGGTGATGAAGGCGGCAGAAAGAACCGTGTCTTTTCCGAGCTGGCGCTCGATTGTCAGGTTGCCCTGCGTTGCATAGGGATACTGAAAGTCTTTTGCGACGTGCAAGGTGAACGGCAAAATGGGACCGAAGCCCGTAAAGAAGTTCGGATCAAACCGCTGGAAGCCGTTCAAATAACGTGCGCTGGCAGCAAGACCTGGCGTGACCCCCGGAATCGCGGTGCCATGAAAAACCTGGAACGCGTTGAAGAGCCCGGTAGGTGACGGACCGCCGATCGGTAACAAGGTTGACTGCTGCTGCTGCGAACCGTCAGCGATGTCGGAATTGAAGGCCACGGCTAGTAGCGGGTGGTCATAGAACAAGCCGATCGCGCCGCGCACAACCGTTTTGCTATCCCCCATTACATCCCAGGCGAACCCCAGACGCGGCGCCCAGTTGTTCTTGTCCCGCGGAAAACCTTGCTGAATGTTGAGTGCGTCCTGCGCCGTTTGAACGTCTTGAGCCGACAATGTAATTCCTGTCAATGGATCACGGAAACTCACCGGCGCGAAAGTATCCGTCAGCTCAATGTCATAGCGAATGCCATAATTGAAAGTCAGGTTCCTCCTAATCTTCCAGGTGTCCTGGGCGAAAAACGCGATAGGCCGATTCTTGATGCTGCTGTTGGGATCGCCAAAGCCCTGGATGAAGACGCTGGGAAATCCCAGGCCGTAAGCTTGGATTGCAGTGATGGGGGGACATCTGTCAGCCGCCGCAATCGTTGGTGAATCGCAAGGAACTCCTCCTATAGAGACGAGCGACCCACCGGATTGTTGACCGAAATTGAACAAAGCCGGGAAGTTCAATTCAAAACGGGCTTGCACATCAACCCAGTTCAAATCACCTCCAAATTTAATCGTATGGTTGCCGACCACCCAATTCATGTTATCGCGGATTTGGAAGCGCTTCTCGACGCGCGCAACCGGCGAAAACGGGTTCGAGCCAATGAAGCCCGTGCCCGCGATTTGATCAGCCACACTGGGCACTTGCGAATCAAAACTTGCTTTCCGGCGTCCGAAATTGAAATAGCCTTCGTTCACCATATTGTGCGGCAGGATGCTGACCAGGGAAACGCCAAAGGAGGTGTCACGCAACTTTTGAATGCCGGTGCGTGAAAAGTCGTTTTGGCCGAGGGTTTGGTTCTGCGACTCATCCTGGATACCTGAAATGCGGCTGGGATTGTAGCCGAAGCGAAGGGACAATTGGTTGGCCTTCGTCACGCTGTGATCGAAGCGAAATGAGTTATAGGTTGTGCCTTCCGAGATAGGAAACAATCTGCGCAACTGTGCCAGCGGACGGAAAGCCACAAACTCGCCATCGGCGTTGCGTGTTAGCGGAATTGGCTGACCGGAGAGAATGAAGCGGCTGGCAATGACCGTTCCCTGCGGCACTCCCAATCCAGGCAGGAAGTTGACCAGCGTACTCGTCCCGTTCAAAGCGGTCTGGCCTCCTGCTGAAGCCAGGTGTGCGTACGCCACGCCGTAGCCGATTCGCGTGGCATTACCACTGGCTAGCGAGGCCTGGATGAAGCTAACTTGGCCCGGGGTCAAGTTAGTGAAGGTCTGCGAAACCGGCAGAAATGGCGGGCCGATTGTAACGCTGGAGGTGGCCCCGCCGACGATGTCGCCCGTGAAGAAGCCTGTCTCCTGTCGGCGTCTCTGCTCAAACGAATAAAAGAAGAAGGTTCGATCCTTCTTGATCGGGCCGCCAATAGTAAATCCGTACTGGGCGCGAGTGAACGGCGGTTTCTTTCCCGGGTCGTTGTCAATCAAAGGAGCAAAAGCGTTGCGTGCTTGAATACTCTTGTGGCGAATGAATCCGAAGAGGTTGCCGTGAAAATCGTTCGTCCCGCTTTTCGTCACGACATTGACGATACCGCCCGTGGCGCGCCCGAACTCCGGCGCGTAGGAATTCGTTGCCACTTGATACTCTTGCACTGCTTCCTGCGAAACCGTGCTGCGCGCAGCGTTGATCGAATTATCCGTAAAGTCCGCGCCATCCACGCTGACTTGAGTCGATCGTCCGCGCTGGCCACCGATGTTCAAACCCGAAGTTGGCGCCGGGCCAACCGGCCTGCCGTTATCGCGCCCTACCGTTGACAGGGTGAGCGCAAAACCAGTGGCGCTGCGTTCGTTAATCGGTAGGTTCTCGATGCGACGTTGATCAATCGTATTTGAAACTGTATTGCTTGAAGTCTCGATCAGGGAAACTTCAGCACTCGAAATATCTACCGTGGCGCCCACGTCGCCAACCGCCAGCGGTATATCAAGATCGCCGCGTTGGCCCACAGTCAAAGTGGCGCTGGCAATTCTCCCCTTGGAAAAGCCGGTGGCTTCGGCAGTAACTTCATAGTTACCCGGCGGCAGACCAAGAATCTGGTACATGCCATCAGCGTCGGTTGTGATGGTGCGCGTGAGGTTGGTGGCCAGGTTGCGTGCCGTCACGGTCGCGCCGCTAACTGCCGCGCCCCTGGGATCGCGCACGGCTCCCTGCAAGTCGGCGGCATTTGATTGCGCCTGGGACATCACAATGCCGGTACAAATCAATGTTGCCAGGCAAATAAGCAGAAACCGGATCGAGACGTTAAGCAATTGCGGAGGGAACGCAAACATAATCTGATTCTCCTTGAAACTCAGGTTAAGGTACTCGGGAGACTTGCCAGCGCTAAAGGAACGATAATCAAGCATCGTCGATAGATAGTGACTGTTAAGGAGCGCAGCCGGCGGGCCATCATCATTACATCGCCAGTGCG
>JBDUCF010000103.1:0-8171 GCA_040003545.1 Pyrinomonadaceae bacterium
AGGGGCTGACGAAAGCAATCGACGCGCTCGATTCTATTGTGACTTTGATTCGCAACTCACGATCGGTGGACGAGGCCCGCCAATGGTTAATGGGCAACACGCAGAACATGGGCGAAGTGAAGAACTGGAAGGGCGTACCCTCCAGCGAGCCACTCACGAAGTATTTGCCCAAGCTCAAAAAGATAATGGAGGGTTTGGCTTTTTCGGAGCTGCAGGCCCAGGCAATTCTGGATCTGCAACTGCGCCGGTTGTCGGCCCTGGAAAGACAGAAAATTACGGATGAGTACGAAGCGATCATCAAGCTGATTGCCGAACTCGAAGAGATTCTTGCCAACGAAAGCTCGCTGCGGCGAGTGATCGTTAATGAGTTGGAAGAAGTTAAGAAGGACTTTGGCGACGCGCGGCGCACCGAGATCGTGGATGAAGGCGTGGAGCTCTCCATCGAGGACCTGATTGCCGATGAAGACGTGGCCATCACTGTTACGCATAGTGGTTACATCAAACGCACGCCGGTTACTACTTACCAGCGACAGGGTCGGGGCGGGAAAGGGCGCTTCGGCGCCGCGGCCAAGGGCGATGATTACGTGGAGCATCTCTTCATTGCTTCGACCCACGCGTACATCATGATCTTCACCGACGATGGTCAGGTTTACAAACTGAAGGTCCACGAAGTGCCTGATGCCGCCGCTTCTGCCCGGGGTAAAGCCGTGGTGAACCTCATCAGTATTCCTTCCGAGCGGAAACTGGCCGGAGTAGTTCCGGTGCGGGAATTCTCCGAGGGACGCTACGTTTTACTGGTGACGCGCAAAGGGGTAATTAAGAAGACCGCGCTGTCCGAGTTTCAAAACATCCGTACCAACGGAATCAATGCCATCAATGTTGACGAAGGCGACGAACTGCTTGATGTCGTCCTTACCGACGGCTCGAAGCGCATTTTCATCGCGACTCATAACGGCCAGGCTATCAGGTTTGACGAGAAAAATGTTCGTCCTATGGGACGCGCCACTCGCGGAGTGCGCGGCATAGACCTGCGTAAGGATGATTTTGTGGTCTCGGTTTGCCCGGTCTCAGCGGACGATTCCGAAAAAATGCTTTCTGTTTCCGAACAAGGCTATGGCAAGCAGACGCCGATTACGACGTATCGCCTGCAATCCCGCGGCGGCAAAGGCGTCATCAACATGAAGACGACGGAAAAGACCGGCAAAGTGGTTGCAGTCTTTCCGGTCGATGCCGAATCGGAGATCATGATAATCACTCAGCAGGGCAAATTGATCCGCATCGAGGCCGATAGCATTCGCAAGACCGGCCGCAGCGCACAGGGAGTGCGCCTGATTAAGACCGATGGCGATGACAAGGTGACCAGTGCTTCGTTGGTGGATGCGGCGACGGAAGACGAGATGGAAGAGACACCGGCGAGCTAGGCCTCAAGTACTAAGTCTGACTGATGTTCGTGTTTTAGTGGAGATAGCCGCAAATGCCAGGTCAGGCGTTCTCCAGGCTGGAGCTTGCCGGAGTGGCGCCTTCGCCTTCCACCCAGACTTCGCCATCTTCAAAAACTTCTTTCTTCCAGATAGGAACGGTGCGCTTCAATTCACGAATGGCCCACTCGCAGGCCGCAAAGGCCGCGCGACGATGCGGCGCGCTGGCGGCAATTACGACACTGGTCTCGCCGATCTCCAGCCGGCCGGTCCGATGCACGATCCCAATGTGCGCAACCTCGAATTGTTGATGGGCTTCACGTCCCAAACGTCGCATCTCTCTGAGTGCCATCGGCTCGTAAGCTTCGTAAACCAGGTGAAGCGTTCGTCGTCCGCGGGTCCATTCGCGCGCATAGCCATCCAGCGTAACGGTGGCGCCGCATTGCGGCAGCACAACTCTGCGGGCAATGGTCCCAACCTCGATCGGATCGGTAGTTAACTCAAAAAAATCTTCGTTTTCGGCGGCCTCAATGACTTCTGCCATGGCTCCTCCACTCACCGGCGGAAACACGGCGAGTTCGTCACCATCATGAATTTCACGATCTTCGAGGGCATATTCCTGGTTAACGGCAAATAGCAACGAACGTCCAAATCGCCGCAGGGCCGGGTAAGCCACCAATACCTTTTCAAAGGCGTTTGCGGCCTGACAAGACGAAGGTAATTCAATCTCCACCTGACCGTGACCGGCCGCGTCGCGCGCCGCGCCGAAGAAACAAACCCGTACGCGCATTGATGGTGGGCGGGTTTCACTCGACATCGACTTTTCGGCCCGTGTGGCCGTTGCCTTTCGCAACCGCGTGGACCCGGGCGCGCTCTTCATAACCCGGCGTCGCCCGCGTCAGCATGTCGCGCAAGCGCTTCAATCGTTCCGAAGTGGAGCGCAACTCCAGCATTTCCAGCTTCACGTCGGATTCCATCTCCATCGCGGCGGCGACCAGAAAAGACAGACGCTGGGGCTCGGTATCTGAAATGTCAGGCAGGGTCGCCCGCTCATCATTTATTGTGCGCACGGCCCGCGCGATGCGCATGAACATCGCCGCCACCTCGCGTGAGCGTTCCATCAGATCTTCATCATCCTCAGCTTCATCTTCAAAATAAGAAACCCGGCCCACCAAATACGGATCCCCGCGTTCGACATAAGCATCGACGCGGTAACGAATCAGGCCCACTGTCAGAATGTTTGAACGACCGTCAGGAAGAGCTTGCGTCTCGGTGACTTCGGCAACGCATCCGACGTGACCCGGCGGTGGAAGATCTTTTTCCGAAAGGCCCGGATCAAAGAAGGACAGACCAAACAGATTGCCGCTGGCGCGAATGTCACTAAGCATTTCGCGATAGCGCGGTTCAAATATATGCAAAGGGAGGGGAACACCAGGGAACAGCACGACCGGCAGCGGAAACAGCGGCAGCTCGCGCATGCCTCGCATTCTGTCTAAAGCTTCGCTCATGAAAATCAGTTTGTTTGCAATTGCCCTGCAGTAGTGAATCACTGCCAGCAAGAGTTGAAACTATTAACCGGCGTATTATCGCAGACGGGGTGGCAGAAGTCAGTTTTTTGAAAGCAGCGTAATAGGCGTACACATGCAAATAAACGTTCAACCCCAACGGGGTTGCGCTCATTACCAAGCATCAGGTCGAATGGGATAAACGTTGTCTTTGGACACAACCGCGTTGCGGTTGAATTGATTCGATCCGCGGCTTAATCCAACGTAGCCGCAAAGCCGGCAACGTTGGGGCTGGAGGTCGCAACCGCTTAGCGATTGCCGGCAATCAAGCCACATCAAAGTGGCGCTCGGGAGCTATCCGATGCAGCATGGCGAGCAGCTGCTCGGTTTCGAAAGGCTTGTCAAGAAATCCATCAGCACCGTGTTGGAAACAGGCTCGCTGCGTTTCGTCGTTAGCCGCCGAGCTGATCACCAGCACTTTCGATTCCGGCACGTGGGCTTTTAAGTAATCCAGGATCCGCATGCCCACCTCCGGTGAATCAATCATTGGTGGCAAGTGCAGATCGAGGATCGCTACATCGGGAGCATAAATCATCGTCCGGCGCAGCGCTGACTGGAGGTCGTTGGCCGCCATCACTTCGTATTCGTCGCTCAGCGTCCAGAACAGTTGCTGGGTAATCGCTGAATCATCGTCGACAATCAAGAGCCTGGGCTTCATCTCTGATTCTCTCCTTCATGAGGAACACTACCTTGGCACTCCAGGGTAATTGAAACGATCTATGTGCAACGTTTGTTCCAAAGATCGAGATCATGAGGGACCTCCTTTGTCTGACACAGGTGGAACTTATATGCCGACTTGCAAGAAGCCTTACCTGTTCACTATAGAGCACACTTCGGCAGCAATCTGTGTACAGTTGTGGACTGGCGGGGAAGCGGAGGTTCAGTGTTCGGCGGGCTGTGCGGATTCGCTGATTTCCAGGTCGCCGATAAGTCGATGCAGGTAAGAACGGCTAATCCCAAGACGTTTCGCGGCCGCGACCTTATTGCCGCCTTCACTTCGCAATGCTGCCATAATCATGCGACGTTTCAGAGCAGCGGTTGCCCCTTCGAGAGTCGCTTCGTCTCCGGGCGCGGCAGTAGGCAGTACGCGGAGCATTTTTTCCGGCAGGAACTCCAGCCCCAGCCGCGGGCCTTCGGTCAAAACCAATAGCCGTTCGATGACGTTCTCGAGTTCGCGAAGGTTTCCCGGCCAATCGTAATCCACCAGTGCCTCGATTAGCGCCGGCTCAAGTGATGGCGGCGTCCGGCCATGCTTTTCCGCAGCCTTAGCCGCGAAGTGCCTGGCGAGGAGAGGAATGTCATCCGCCCGCTCGCGTAATGGCGGCAACACCAGCGGAACAACATTCAGACGATAGAAAAGATCGCGGCGAAATTTTCCCGACTCGACTTCTGCCTCCAGATCGCTATTGCTGGCAGCAATCAAACGAATATCCACGGATTGTGTTCGGTTGCCGCCAACGCGTTCAAAAGTCCGCTCCTGAAGAACGCGCAGCAGTTTGACTTGCACTGCCGGAGTTAGCTCGCTGATCTCATCCAAAAAAAGCGTGCCGCCATCAGCCAGCTCGAATCTACCCTTGCGCGTTTGAAACGCGCCGGTGAAGGCGCCTTTCTCGTGGCCGAAGAGCTCCGACTCAATCAATAGTTCGGGCAACGCCGCGCAGCTGACCCCGACGAACGGGGCCTCGGTTCGCGGACTTTCTTCGTGAATGGCGCGCGCCAGCATTTCCTTGCCGGTGCCGTTTTCGCCAATCAGAAGTGTGGTTGCGCTGGTCGCCGCAACAGCTCTTGCCTGTTTGATAACCTTCTCGAGGGCCGCACTTGTTCCCACCAGGCACGCGAAGCCTTTGCGATCGACCACCTCTGAGCGCAGCCTGATGATCTCGTGCTCCAGACTGCGGAGGCGGGCCGCTTGATGGACGAGATGCAAAACCTCATCCGGATTGAAGGGTTTTTCAAAGAACCCATACGCGCCGCGGCGAATCGCTTCCAGAGCCGCCTCCTTCGATCCGCTCCCTGTAATAACAATAACCGGCACTGACGGACGCCGGGCCCGGGCCTGATCGACAATCGCCAGGCCTTCGGTGATTTCATCGGGCGCAGGAGGCAAGCGCAGGTCGCAGAGAACTACATCCACGTCGTCGCGCTGCAGGATTTCGCTGGCTTCCGCGCGGTTAGCTGCCTCGACGACGCAATAAATTTCGTTTAGCGCCCAGTACAATCCGCGCCGCACACCCACATCGTCGTCAACCACCAGCACCGTTGGTTTTTCTTTTTCCGCCATAGAACTCAGAACTTCGTTTACTGCCGCATCGCAAAGTAACTATCACAAATATTCCCGGTCGCGCCACGCGATGCAATTTCGGACCTGGTCATTTCCGGTTCTGGGCAGACTAATTGCTAAAGAGGAATGCCGGCTTCGCTAAGAGAAGAAACCCGGTCGTGAAGGTCTTATGGTTCGCCGGTTGGGCCGGATGGTAGCACGACCCTAAAAGTTGTTCCAACGTCAGCCTCTGATTTCACTTCGATGGAACCGCCGTGGGCGCGCACGACTTCACGGCAGGTGTAAAGACCAAGGCCCACGCCTCTTTGCTTTGTGGTTGCGAAAGGATGGAACAGGCGGCGCTCCTGAAAATCCCTGGTCATCCCGGGTCCGGTGTCGGTGACACTGAAGAACACTTGACCCAACCCGGCACTCCCGGCGGCAATGGTCATTTTCCCTTTGGTTGCGCCCATTGCTTCCAGAGAGTTTATAACAAGGTTCTCAATGACTCTTTCCATCCGGTCTGGTTCGACCACTACCACGAGTTTGTCCGGCAAACTGGTTTCGACCTCATGAAGCTCGTGGGAGTCCGAGACCATTGAATTCAAGATTCGCTGAATGAGCGGGACGAGGTCCGTTGGGCGCGGACGTTGATGCTCGCCGCTCATAGTGTTTACGGGCTCGCTAAGTTTCTTGACGAGATTTTGCAGTTTCCTGGTGGCCTCCTTTAGCGAGCTCATCGCGTCGGCACGAAACTCCGCGCGATCGAACTGGCGTTCCATATTACTGACTCCGAGTGACAAAGCCGTGATGGTGTTTTTCAAATCGTGGGTCAGTAATGCCGACAAACGCATAAACGACTCGAACTGCCGCGACTCAGCTTCGCGAGCGAGCTGTTCGCGCAGACGCGCCGTGACGATATTCATGCTGTCCGCAAGCAGCCGGTTTTCATCGCTCGAAACTACCAGCTCCTGATCCAAACGTCCGCGAGCAATAGCCACAGCTCCCTGGGTAAGTCGTTCGAGGCTGCCGGAACGCTGCTGAGAAACAAGGGTCAGTGCCAGGGCGGCCATAAACCCTATCAATAGCGAAGCGAGAATATTTATTAAGAGGGCGCGTCTCGCCGGTTGCAGGGCGCTGGTGTAATCAGTGGCTACAGCGAGGGCGAGATCCAGTTGACCAAGGGGCCGATAAGATGCCAACCAGCTATTGTGATTGGAGGACTCATAAGACATTGCGCCTGAGCCGCCCGCAATCATCGCCTCAGCAACGGGCTTGAAATCAGGGAGTGCGCCGGCGACAGATTGATAACTTAGGGCCCCGTTTGAGTGGTAATAGATCTGCCCGTCGTGGTGCAGAACTATTATCACGCGCGAAGTTTGCATTCCAGTGGGTGCTCCATTCAACGCACCCACCACGTCACTTGCCTGCTCCTGGAATAGCTGATCCAGTTTCAGATCTACCACCAGCGCGCCCACTACGACTGCCGGCTCGTTTCCCAACACCGGCACCGTGAATCGCAACGTGGGACCCATCGGCCCGCGCTCGATCAGTGCGCGCAACGGACTCCCGTCCCTGGCGCCTGTGAATTTCACATCACCGCCAATACTGTCTGGACCGCCGTTGTTGGGTGGCAGATCCTGTGTTTGAAAAGATACGGCCGGCGTCTCCTTTCGCTCTTGAGGATCCGCAGGAGTAGTGGTCGCCCGAAAGAGCGGTTCACTTACCATATTAAGACCGGCGACCGAGCCATAGTACTTTTGGTTTTCCAAAAGGAAATCCGTGATGGTGAGGCGCAGCTCACCCGGCAGTTCCTCTGGGGGTGTGTTTCCCGACGTCTTGTTTACCGCACCAGGAGATCCGAAACCTCTTTTGACCTGGGGCCTGGGACCATGGCTTTGCAGGTAGTCCCGGAGGGCGCTGGTTCGCGCCAGACGTATCAAGCCGGCTTCACGTTCGCTCAGCGCGAAGTTAATACGCAGTGCAATCCAGTCAGCGTCGCGTCGCAGGTTGTCACGCAAAGATGATTCACGGGTGTTCTGCCAGTAGCTAAGAACACTCAGCAAAAGCAGTGACGCCAGGGCAATGGCAAAAATCAGGAGGAAGAGTTTTGGGCGGATGCGCAACTGGAATTCTCCTGCTGGATTGAAGGCAGCAAGCTGAGTGAATGAATATCGAGACCGCAAACTAACAGTTTGCGGTTCGGGTTTCAAACCGGCTGGCGGCCAAACTCCGCGAGCAGCGGCGCCAGCTTTTCGATCACCATCTCGTGGGCCACGCGGTTCGTTGCCACGATGCCGTTCAGGTTCTTTACTTCAGGCGAGTTGTAAAGAAGTGGGCCGCCGAAAAGATCAGTCAGGCGTCCGCCGCTTTCGTTAAGGATGACCTCCGGCGCGCATGTATCCCACTGCTTCGTTCGGGGCGATAGATGAATGTAGAGATCGCACTGCCGCTCGATGATAAGTCCGATCTTCACGCCAACTGAGCCGCGCCTGACTTCTTCCTTGAAGCCGAAGGCACGCACCACCTGGTCCATCCGCGGGCTGCGATGCGAGCGGCTGGCGGCCAGGCGCATGCTTTCCGCCTCGCTATTGTCACTAACACTCCCACGCTCGGGCGCGAATCCCGTCCGCTCGATCCATGCTCCACTTCCCTGCACGGCCCGATACAAAACCCCGGGCAGCGGCTGATACACGACACCGAGAACGGCCTTGCCATTCAACGCCAGACCAATCTGCACGGCAAAGTCGCCGTCGTGCTTGATGAAACCGTTGGTCCCGTCCAGCGGATCGATCATCCAAACGCGCCGCTTTTCCAGTCTGCGATCTGTGTCGACAGACTCTTCCGCAAGAATGCCGTCGTCGGGAAAGGCCTTTCGAATACCCGCCACGATTATTTCGTTGGCGACCCGGTCGGCCTCGGTTACGG
>JBDUCF010000104.1:0-8133 GCA_040003545.1 Pyrinomonadaceae bacterium
CCTTGGCCGTTATGAAATCCGCTCGCAACTCGGCGGGCGGCATGGGGGAAGTGTATCTTGCCTGGATACGGAACTGGACCGAACGGTTGCGATCAAGATTCTTCCTGAAGATTTAGCCTCAGACCAACAACGGTTGCAACGCTTCATTCAGGAAGCAAGGGGCTTCAGGAGGAGGCGGCCTTAAATATGCGCTTCCAAGTTGAGCAAGGGAAACTCAATGAGCTGAATAATCAGTTGGACGTGTTAATGAACGAGATGAAAGGGCCGTGAGCTAGACGTTTCACCGGGGTAATGTTTGCAGGCAAGGTATTCATAGCCATTCACTAATCAATGAAAATACTCGGCGCTTATATCGGAATCTTGGCAATGCTGCTTTCTGCAGCCGGCTGTCTTCGGCGTTTTAAAGGCTCGATCGCCGCACCGGCGAAGGCTATCACTTTCATTCTGGTTAGCGCCGGGCAGGATCATACTTGCGGTTTGACAGCGGAGGGCGAGGTGTACTGCTGGGGTTCAAACCGCGATGGACAACTCGGCAGCGGAGCGGCCGATACGGCTGTCCATCCGAGGCCATTGCGGGTTGCTACCGACATTAGATTCAGATTTGTGACTGCAGGCTACCGCCATACTTGTGCCTTAACCGCTAATGGAGCGGCATACTGTTGGGGGGCCAATGACTCTGGCCAACTCGGAGACGGTTCAATAGAGCGCAGCGCCACTCCGATGCCGGTCTCCGGTAAACTGATCTTTGAATCTTTGAGCGCGGGTGCGACTCACACTTGCGGCGTCACCACATCAGGTGAAGGGTATTGCTGGGGTGGAAATTGGCATGGCCAACTGGGCAACGGTTCGATGGACGGAGAACAGAAGTATCCCTGTTGCCATACCGCACCCACTCGCATCGTGGGCGCTTTCTCTTTTTCTCGAGTGACCGCAGGCGGCATTCACACCTGCGGTCTGACGAGCAGCGGCAAAGCCTATTGTTGGGGAATTGCAAATTATGGTCGATTGGGGGTCGGGCGCACTAATGCTGCCAACGTGCCAACCCCGACTGCAGTCAGCGGCTCGCTGGAATTTCTCTCGATCAATCAGGGCGGCTTTTACACTTGCGGACTTGCTAAGACGAAGGTCGCATATTGCTGGGGAGCCGGTTCAGACGGGCAGCTCGGTATAGGGTCAGCGGTTGCCGAACAGGATGTTCCTGCGGTGGTTTCAGGCAATTTCCCTTTCGTAATTATCGCACCGGGCGATAATCACACGTGCGGCATCACAGCGGATGGAACAGTTTACTGCTGGGGATCAAACCGCTTCGGTGAGATCGGCGACGGCTCGACGGAAAATAGGTACGCTCCCGTCCGCATGTTGTCGGAGCGCAAATTCAAGTTAATCACCGCTGGAGGTAACGATTTTTCAGGGCACACATGCGGAATCACTACCGACGGCAAAACGCTGTGCTGGGGCGATAATCGTTGGGGACAGATTGGCAATGGCCTGACCGCCGGCAGCCTGAGGCCGGCATTGGTCGTCGAGCGAGCACGGTAAGAATTCAGAGGCGGCAGCTAAGACATGTCCTTCACATTCTTAAATATGCAGCGAGAGACTGAGGGCGAGTCGTCCTTTGACTTCGACGTTATTCATAATCGCCGCGCCCGGTTAACCGTGGCGTTACGCGGCCTTGGTAAAGAGATCCGGATGAACTGCCGTCGTGCGAGCGCGGTTGAGCACGTCTAACTATCTGAGCAAACGGTCGGCAAGGTCCGGAGCCACTCCGCGCCGCTCACCAGTTTCAAAGAGCCTCTTCAATCCTTTATGCCGAAAGCTCTTTATCACGAGTCACAATTGTAACGTGCCGAGTTACATCCGGCAAGTAGGACCTGATCTTATCCGAACCACAATGTTCTAATCAGACTCAATAAGAGTCCAGTCATCACCGAATAGGACAACATGCTTCTAAAGAGCACTGGCCTGCCGCGACGGTCTCGCGCTAAATCTATGAACTCTTGACGTTTCTCCCGTAGCAAGTTGTTAACTCGCTGACGACGACTCGGCTGCACAGGATCAATCCAAAACAGTTCGTACCATGGATAACTGACGATCTGCTTGGCTTGCTCTATGCGCTGGCGAGCGAGTCGCGCGCGAAGGCGTCTCCGATTCCGTCGTGCGATGCGGAATGTGAACACAAGTCCCAACACAATCAGGATCTCAGTCAGCCATCGCTTTCCGTTTTCCGCCCAGAATGAAGTCAAGAGATCGCTGAAGCCCTTATTGAACAATTTCAGTCGCTCTCGTTTTGTCAAACGGGGCGGCGGTTTTGGAGCGGTGGCCCAACCTGGTCCATTGTTGACGGTCCGCGTCGATGGTTGCCATCCATAAGTTCCGCGCGGCATTTGATAATTCGGGTATGTCGCTTTCACATCAGCATAGGTGACCATTCGCTCTCCTGCATGCAGGCCATGTTCGTAGATATTGCGCCAGTAAGGGTTGTAATTCGACAACCGTTCATGGCAAACGGCTGAGGTGTAGAGAGCATCACGCGCCGCACGGGTGTGCGGAAATTGATCGGCAACTTGCAAGTAGATTTTGAGTGCGCGCGCGAGCCGGTCATGCTGTTCTTGCGCGGCAAATAGGATTTGCGATTCGCCAGAAGCGCGGTACTTGCCCTCGCCGGCGAACTCCCCAAGGTTATAGTAGCCAGGAGAGGCTAGCGGATTGTAGAAAAGCAAACTGCTCGCTTCGTATTGATAGCTCGCATATTGATAGAGCGCTTCGGCTTTCGCTTCATCACCTAGGGCTCGATCCGGGGCCCGCGCTAACGCTTCCAAGTCATTTGCTGTTTGCACGTCTCGCATTATCAATGCTGGCGGAATCTGTTTTTTCACTGTTTCGTTTTCGTGAACGTCAAAATCACCCACCTTAGGATCGTTGCAGTTGACGGTCTTGTTTCCGTCACAATTACAGGCGCTGCAATAATAGTTATAGCTATCGACGCGATCGGTTCGTACCTGCGCGAGAATCTTGCGCGCATCGTCCCACTGATTTTCGCGCAGGTAACGCACACCAAGGGCGTAGGTAAACTCATTTCTTCTCGGCGAATCAGGATGCTCTTGAATAAAGGCAGCTAGTTGTTTCGGCGTCATCAAATAGTCAACGAGATAAGCCTCGTCAACGCGATAATCCAGCGCTATATATTGTTCGAGGGCTGCATCAATATCGCCGGAGTCCTCTGCAATCATCGCCAGTTCGCGCCGCGCGCCTTCGATTAATTCACTCTTCGGATAGTCGTGCACCAGATCGGAAAAACTCTTTCGCGCGGCCCCGAAATGATGAAGCCGATTTTCTGCGACTCCCAGCGTCCAGAGTGCCTGGGCGCGTTCATCGCCACCAAGCCGACTTTGCAAGGCGCTATGTGCAAATTGCAAGGCCGCGTTGTTGTCATCGAGTTCTTCACTTGCCTGCGCTGCGCGGAGGGCGAAAGCACCGCCCACCGACAAATTCGGGTAATTCGCGATCAGGCGCTTTGAGAATTCCAACGTGCGCCCCAGTTCTTTGTGAGCAATGTCGGCGCGCTTGTTATCCCAATCCTTCCTCGCAGTTTCGTCTCGGCGCCGCTCCGCGTCGTAATCAACTTGACCTTTCGTGTCTTTGATCTGCTCTTCGTTGTAGGGCTGCTCAGCCGGACCCGGATCGATCGAATAGTTGTAGACGTTGTGATAGGCGTAAGCGAGTGCGGCCTGCGGCTCGTTCGCCAGTTCCTGTTCCACACGCGTCATTTCATCGTCAGTTGCTGACGACCGCACCATGGTCAACGAAAATGCCGCCTCGGTTCGTGCGTTCTCGTCATGGCTATCTCCTAGCAAGCGATAGTATTGAGCCAGCGCAGCGGCGCGATCATGCGCCCGCAAACGTAAGTAGGCCTGCCACGCTCGCGCATCATTGAAGTATTTTCCGTGCGGGTATTCGTCGATCACTTTCTGAAAAGCCGCAAATGCATCGCGCCAAGCTTGATCGGTGGAGGCTTTCTTCCAATCATCGACGCCGTAAGAGTTTCCGCTGGCAGGAACATAAGCGATGCTGGTCTTCATCGTCGCTACCGCGGCCACGAAAAGCGCGGCTTCACGCTTTTCGGAGTGAGGATAGAGTCGGGCCATTGCGACAAATGCCCTGGCGGCCTCCTCAAATTTGTTTTGTCGATAAAGTTCGGCGGCCCGCAAGTAAGTAACATTGTCTCTAAGATTGGCGTCGTTTGGCACTGCATTGAGCGCGCGCGTGATTTCTTCAGCAACAGGCTTGTCAGTATCGTGAAGATGGCGCGCTTCGAGATACGCCTTCACTGGAGACGCGTTCGATCCGTGATTCAACGCAGTCATCGCATCCAGCCGATCCATTGCTGAGTTACGCCGCTCCTGCCGATTCGCATAGCCGGTCCAGCCCTCACGCGCCGCTTGGGTGCGCTTGAGATAATCGCTCAATAGTTCTCGATCAAGACGCAGGTTCCCATCTTTCTCCGCAGCCTCCGCGCGATCCCAAAGCGCATCGACTTCCTTCGCTGGATCTACATATGGGGAATCATCTATGGGCTCTTCGTCTATGTCCCAATAGGCCCGCGCCTCGTTCATGCCGTTAGCCATCGTCGGCAACGGTGGCAAGCGTTGCATCTCCCGCTCAGTCTGATAGGCGTTGAAGCGCACCGAATGCGAAGTGCCCGGCCACGCGCAACCGATCGCAGTCGCGACCGCTGCGATCAGCGTCAGTCCTATCGTAACGATTAGCTGCGTGCTCGTCGGCAGACTTGGGATGCCTTTTTTCATCTTCATCGCTCAGGTTCGATCGATATAACGATCACCCGCATCGGTTTGCGTCTCGACAGAGAACGATAAGACCTGCGGCGGCCGGGTTGTAAAGACAAGTCTCGTCTTGAGCATTTGGCCGGGGCGAAGACCCGCCGCGTTAATGCGAATCATATTGGCGCGACGTGGGCTGCAGGTTGTAAGCGCGGGTGTATTGTCGGGCGTGAGGACGCGGCAGATCGTTTCAGCAGATTCGCCGCTCTCAGGATTGATCGCTTGGATCGTTCCGACATCCACGTCTAAGTCGACGCGCAAGCCGCCGACCGCACTCGCCGCCCCAGTGTTCTCAATCTCAAGCAGCCATGAGCGATCCTCCGCTTCATTGCGTTTGAATCGGACTTGAATGTTCGCGCTCGAATCACCATCTGAGAGTGCGGTTGCAACTTGTTCTGCATTGAGCGTCGACGGATCGTCGGGCGCGGGCAGCCGAAACACACAGATGCCCAGCAGTTTGTTCCCCGCAAGTTCACGAACGATCCTTGCTGACGCCCGCAATGATTCGGTACTTGGAACATCGACGACAAGCAAGTCACCGGCGTGCATTGCCAGACCGTCTGTCACTCCGTCTGCACGGGCCCTATACGCATAACGCCACTCGCTTCCCGCCTTGGCAGACCTTTCGAAAGGTCTTTGATCGGTCAGTTCGAGATTAGGGTCGGCTCCGATCGTTGCCGGGTCCATGTCACCACGCAAAGTGATCAGCGATCCGGCGGCGTTATAAAGCAGGGCACAACTGTAGGCCGCGAGCCCGGCGTAAAAGGGTTTGTTGAATCCTCTCGCGCCGTCCACGAAGCGATCGAGGTTATTTGGTGACGAGATTGGAATCATTTGATCGACGCGTTCGGGAATCTCAGCGCCATAGAATTGAGGAACCCAGAAATCAACCTGTGCCAGAGTCCCTTGCAGCTCGGAAGATTGCATCCACGTTGGCAGGCCGGTAATTGACAATTGTGTCCCCGGCTTCAGTTGAACCCGCAATGTCCTCAGCGTCTTCTCGTAGCGGCCCAGCAGTCGTGTCGGTACATCGATATCGATTTGCAATCCGATGATATGCGCGTGTTCGTGCTCGGCTCGGCTGGTGTCTTCGTGAAATGCCGTTGCAATTGCTGATGCCAGCTCCTTTTCATCAACGGTTTCCAGTTGCGATAGAAGCGAGCGCGTGCCGTTATAGACAAGATGCAGATCGATTCCGTTTGGCAGCGATCCCGTGACGGCTCGAATACGGCGCAGTCTTCCATCGTGATAATCGATTTGTCCGGCGCGCAGAAATAGAGTGCGAGCTTGAGTCATTTCAATTACCGCTCGCACATCCTTTTCAGTTGGAGCTTGATTGCGCCACGCCCAGAATGCGATCGGGACGTCGTTAATCTTCCAGGGTCGCGGCCGGGGATGGAATCTCGCAATCCCGGCAATTGCCGCGAGCAACAGCACGGCCACAGTAGCAACCCGTGCGCGTCGCGACGCGGGCAATCGATAGGGAAGAGCGAACGACATCAAGCGCGACCTCCGAGCAAGTACCGGCGACAGTATCAATCTCTCGCATGCGCGCAAGATACGTTGAGACCATCAGCGCTTTTCAGCGCTGGCCCGCGATAAGAGTTGTGGAAACCCACATTAGCCACGAACCTGATTTTCAGGCTCACTGCCGCGCGAAAGGTATTCTTTCAAATCTTCATCCCTGACTAGCACTCAGCGTCCAAAGCGGCGAACAGGAAGACGACCTGCGCGCACTTGGACGCGTAGAAAAGCTACCGATAGGCCTGTGGACTCGCTGACCTCAGCAAGTCCCCAAGCAAGCCGCCCGGACGTTCCCCCCAAAGAATGGTCGAGAGTTCAAGACCTCGCGCGCGCGAAAGAAAAGCGACTATACCGGACGCCGCTTGCGGCCCGCGACGATCAACCGCGAACTGGCGAGCTTGAAGATTCTGTTCAATCGCTTCGAAAATACCGTTCCGAAGAATCCCGTTAGGAAGGTGAAGTTCCTCTTCGGGGATAATGAGCAATTGCGGGTACTCACCGCCGAAGAAGAGAAGCTATACCTTCTCGCCGCATCACAACCGCTACGAGACATCGCGACTACGATGCTCGAAACCGGAATGCGTCCCGAAGAAGTCTGCCGCATTCGACGCGAGAATGTTCATCTGAAACAAGGCTATGTCTTCAATCCTTTCGGAAAGACGAAAGCGGCCAGACGCAAAGTGCCGCTCACTGAGAGAGCTACTGCGGTTCGGCTTAGACGGCTTGAAAAATTCAAAGGCGAGTTTCTGTTTCCGGGTCGCGGGACTGACCAACCAGTCATTAAGGTGAATCGCGCGCATGCCGGCACGCTCGGGCGAATCAACCGCATTAGAGCCGAAGCAAACGAGAGCCCGATTCCGCGCTTCCGACTTTATGATCTTCGCCATACCTGGGCCACTCGCGCCGCCATGGCGGGCATTGACCTGGTTACACTCGCAGCGATGCTCGGACACTCTCGGATTCAGATGGTGCTGCATTACGCGCATCCAACCGAAGAGCATCAATTCGCTGCGATGAAAAAGCTTGAAGCTTTTCGCATGGCGAAATAGTGATTCTGCCAGTAGTACGTTCCTGCATGATTGCGAGCCCGGCTTAGGCAACATGTTACATCGGATATTGATGAATGAAATCGCGGAATTGCAGGGCCTGACGGTCTTCTTTTTCGGGCAACAGCCGCCAGGTTGTCCCTAAAGCAGTATCACGGTCTATAATCTCGGGTGGGCCGTCTTAACCATCGCAAAGGCACTGGAGTTACGAAGATCCCTCTACGCAACCGTTACCATGAAACATCAAGTAAGAGTTTCTGACCGAATTCCCTCGCGCTTACTGGGTCTCGCTGGAGACGACCTGGATGACAAGATCAGGCATTCTGCGGAGGAAAGTCTAAAGCGAGTCAGAATGCCAAACCTAACTGTGACGCTGGCCCGGCGTGTTACTACACCTTTCCAAAGGATATGGATCGAGACAAGCGCCTTTATAGATCGCGAGGACTGGTCTCAGGTGATTAGCGGACTTCGGGAGTTAATCGAGCTGGGTCCGCCACGGCCAGTCTTGGTTAACACACTAATCTTATTAGGAATAGCATGCTTTCGAGCGGGCACCCTTAAGGCGGCCGGCGAAGCATGGGAAAGCGCCTTGGCTATCGATCCCGACGATCAACACGCGAATTTGTTTCTCGGGTTCGTTCTAATGTTATCGGACGATTTTGATCATGCGGCGGCAGCTTTTGAAAAATGCACAATGCTTCCATCGGCAATAACCACTTCCAGGG
>JBDUCF010000005.1:0-26592 GCA_040003545.1 Pyrinomonadaceae bacterium
GGAAGAGGTCCGGCCGCAGGGTGATATCGATGCCAGGTCCGCCTGGGCCACGTTACAACAGTCGCGCGAGACTCTGCGCGCCGCGTTTCTTGCGGGGGACGGCCTGGCGCTGAGCCAGGTCATTCAACCGCACCCGGTGCTTGGTCCGATCAATCTTTATCAATGGATGCTGTTTGTCGGCAGTCACGAGATGCGGCACACGGCCCAGGTAATTGAGATCGCGGAACAGTTGGCCGCTGTTTCAAACACCGGGGCGGGTGCGGCATAACTGCTCCTGAGAAGGTAGTATCGTAATTTGAAAAGTCACCGCCTGGAGGATGCCAGAGTGGCTGTCTACTCTCTATTGTTTCAGGAGCTTCAAACCAAAGAATATTTCAAGCCCAATGATTAAAACAGTCGAATGGACAGATGAAGGCGTGCGGATGCTCGATCAACGACTTCTGCCGAATGAGGAAAAGTACCTGACCCTACGGTCGTATGAAGAAGTTGCCGAAGCTATCAAGCAAATGGTTGTGCGCGGCGCGCCGGCCATCGGTGTATCCGCGGCAATGGGTCTGGCTTTGGGAGGTAAACAATCGGTGGGCACTTCGGTCGCCGACCTTGAAGAAGATTTCAACTACGTTTGTGAAGCAATGAGCCAGACGCGACCAACCGCAGTCAATCTGTTCTGGGCGATTGAGCGGATGCGTGGGGCCTTTGCCGCCGCGAAGAGCGAAACCCGCCAGGTTGACGATATCAAGCAGAAATTAGTCGATGAAGCACGAGCAATATTTCACGACGACATCGAGTCGAATCGTGCTCTGGGCCGTTTCGGCGCTGAGTTGATACCTGACAACTCCACCGTCCTGACGCACTGTAACGCGGGCGCGCTGGCCACCGCCGGAGATTACGGAACGGCGCTGGGCGTGATTAGGGGCGCACGTGACGCCGGGAAGCGAGTGGCCGTAATCGCAGACGAAACGCGCCCTTTCCTGCAAGGCTCCCGGCTGACTGCGTGGGAGTTGGGGAAGGACGACATTCCCGTCACTGTCATCACCGATAACATGGCAGGCCACATCATGAAGCAGGGCAAGGTCGACGCAGTGGTGGTCGGCGCGGATCGCATCGCCGCCAATGGCGACACCGCGAACAAGATTGGCACCTACATGGTGGCAGTGCTCGCGAAGCGACACAACATTCCCTTTTATGTTGCCGCTCCTGTTTCTACAATTGATTTTACGATGGCGGAAGGTGGGGAAATCCCCATTGAAGAGCGTGATCCGCGCGAAGTAACCCACGTCGGCGAACAGCGACTGGCCGCCGAAGGCGCTGCCGTGCAGAATCCCGCTTTCGACGTGACGCCCAATGATCTGATCACGGCCATCATTACCGATAAGGGTGTGGCCCGGCACCCTTTCGTCGAAAGTCTGCGTCGCTTGATGGAGGAAAAGAGTTTTGCCTGACGATTAGCGCAGAGAGTCTGGCGCAAACCGGCTTTGCTTCCACCAGTCAATAGTCAGTTGCAGTCCCTCTCGCAAGGTCATGCGTGACTCAAAATCAAGAAACTTGCGGGCGCGAGAAATGTCTGCCTGGCTGTGAAGCACGTCCCCCGCCCTGGGCTGCTGATAGCTCGCTTCCACAGTTTCATTGCCTGTTAACCTTTTCAACTCCGCAAGCAATTGATTCAAAGTGATGCGGTCGCCATTGGCGACATTGATCACTTCGCCAATACCCCGGTCGGTCTCCGCAGCCCTCAAGTTTGCCCCGACGACATCTGAGACGTAGGTGAAGTCGCGCGACTGCTCGCCATCACCATAGATAATCGGACGCTCGCCGGTCATCAGAGCGTTAATGAAACGCGATATGACCCCGGAGTATTGAGAACTCGGATCCTGGCGCGGCCCAAATACGTTGAAGTAACGCAGCGAGAGCGTTTCCAGGCCGTACACCCGCGTGAACGTCTGGCAGTAGTATTCGCCCACCAACTTCGCGACCGCATATGGAGACAGCGGTTCGGGGCGCATGCCCTCGCGTTTTGGAAGTTCCGGCTGATCACCATAAGCAGAGCTTGAGGCCGCATAAATTATTCGTCGCACACCGCGCTCTCGCGCAGCCAGCAGCAGCGAAAGGGTCGCGTCCACGCAGGCCACATGGGTTTCGAGAGGATCGCTAATTGAGCGGGGGACCGAAGGAATGGCAGCTTCATGAAATACTATTTCTACATCCTCCAGCGCTCGACGGATGCTGTCGTGGTCGTTCAGGCTTGCCTGAATGAAGTCTATTTCCCCGCCAATTTCTTCGATGTTTTCCCGATGGCCGGTTGAAAGATCATCGATGATCCGCACCCGGGCCCCACTTGCCGCCAGGGCAGCCGCTATGTGTGATCCAATAAAACCTGCGCCTCCGGTAACCAGAGCAACGCCGGACAATCTCATAGATGGAGCTCTCTTTCAGACGCTATGGTTGCTAGTAGACACGGGACCGGGATAAACGCTTCAGGATGTGGCGTGCAAAGGAAGAACCAGGGCATATCCATCCTTCTACATTGCCTTGCCAAACGCTTGATAGACTCTATCGGCCAACACCTACGTATTCAAAGCCAAGTTCCCGCATCGCTCCCGGCTCATAAACGTTACGCAGGTCGGCGATCCTTGGTACTCTCATCGAATCACGAATTCGCTTCATGTCCAGCGCGCGAAACTGGTTCCACTCCGTAACCAGCACTACCACGTCCGCGCCGGCGGCGGCGGCATACTCGTCCGCGGCGTATTCAATGTCCGGCAGAAGTTTTGCTGCGGCTGTCATTGCTACCGGATCGTATGCCCGGACCCGCGCGCCGCGAGCTACAAGTTCTTCGATGATTCCGATGGCCGGGGCATCGCGCACATCATCAGTTTCGGGCTTAAAAGCCAGACCCAGCACGGCCACGAGTTTTCCTGGCAATTCATGCACCAGCTTCTCTACTTTAGGCACCATCGCCAGGCGCTGCTGCTCGTTGACCTTGATGACGGCCTCTACTATACGTGATTGAGCGCCCGCCTCACGCGCGATCGAAGCCAGAGCCAGAATGTCTTTAGGAAAACAGGAGCCGCCGAAGCCGGGCCCCGGGTGCAGAAACTTGGGCCCAATGCGGCGATCCATCCCGATCGCCCGGGCCACATCGTGAACGTCGCACCCTAACTTGTCGCAGAGATTCGCGATCTCGTTAATGAAGGAGATTTTCGTCGCCAGGAAAGCGTTGGCCGCATACTTAATTAGTTCCGCCCCTTCCAACGAAGTTATTACGAACGGCGCTTCAATCAGATAGAGGGGACGATACAAATCACGCATGATAGCGATGGCTTCTTCGTCGCGGCTGCCTATGACGACCCGGTCCGGACGCATGAAGTCATTGATAGCGGCGCCTTCCCGCAGGAACTCAGGATTCGAAACCACTCCAAAGCCTGAGGATGTTTTCTGATGTTCTTTTATCAGTCTACGGAGGCGTTCACCGGTGCCGATGGGCACGGTGGATTTAGTAACGATGACTTTGTAGCTGCGCATGTGCTCAGCAACTGAGCGCGCAGCTGCCTCGATGTAACTCAGGTCAGCTGATCCGTCATCCTTGGGAGGAGTGCCGACGGCAAGGAAGATAACCAGCCCTTCATCAACAGCAGATTTGATATCAGTGGTAAAGCGCAGGCGGCCGGCCTGAATATTTCTCAGGATCAGTTGCTCCAGGCCCGGTTCGTAGATAGGAATCTCACCAGCAGAGAGTTTCGCAATCTTATCGGCGTCGATATCGACACTGGTGACGTCAACACCAAACTCAGCGAAGCAAGCGCCAGTCACTAAACCGACGTAGCCTGAGCCGATTACTGCAATGTGCATGCGTAGTTGTAAGCAGGGAGTCTGCTGGTCAAGCAAAACCTTGCGGGTCACGCGCAGCTATGCAGTCGCGTGACCCGCAAGGTCATGATCCAATCACCGTGCGCTTATTCCACACGGTGCTGAAGGATGGTCAGTATGAAAGGCTACTTCGTCGGACTGACTACGACTACCGAGCCGCCGAAGTTCAAGTCGTTGTTGTTGCTGCGTCCTGCCAGAATCGCCGCTGCAATCGCACCGCCGGCAGCCAGCAAGAGAGCCGCCAGAGCGCCTCCGCTGAGGCTACCAAAGGAGTCGGTCTTAGTCAGCCGCGTGCATCTGGTTCCTGGCGCGGCGGTACCGGCAGTATCCTGAGTCCCGGCTGCCACTTGATGCGTGCTGCCTCCAGCGCGGAGTTCAACTCGTCCCGCCTGTGTGGCAACAATGGTGTTACCGCATTCGACATCGACAGTGAAGGCTGCCGCTTGTGCCATATCCGCAATAGCGCTACCGTCTTTGGTTGTCACTGTAGCAGCAACTCCCGCCGGGGTAGAGATTCTAACGCGGCCTGCGTCAAGTAAAGCAGCAATGCCTGAATCGGTGAAGCTCAGCTTCAGGCTAGAGCTCGGCAACAACTCAATGCGGCCTAATTTCCCCAAGCTAACAGTCGCCCCGCTATTTGCCGCGGTTGCGATCGTGCTGTCTGAGAAAACTGTTGCGCCGGAAATTGCAGTTTGGCCATTGACCGTAACCTGGCCTGAGACCGAAAGCTCGCCGGACGATCCTTTTTGCCCTGGCGTTGCCAGCACCACCATCGAGTACACGCTCAAGATGGCGATAGCTAGACAGAACGCGATGGACTTACGGCTCCAAGTTCTGCTGATCATTACTTTCCTCCCGTATACTAACTAAAGTTTTAGAAGCACCAACCGCTCCCCGCAAAAAGGCATGATGAACCACCATGGGGATTCAATTTCTCGCCCTTTTTACACGAATCTCAGCCCTGTGTCAACAAACAATCGTGCACAGTTTGTGCCCTGAAATCACGTTTATTACGGGCTGTGGGGGACAAGATAGCACGCACCTACGAACTAGTCCAGAACTTTTTACTGGGAAATTGTGCCGATTCAGCCCTGCTCCGGTCACGAATTCTTCTCAGCACAGTGCTTCCACTCTCAGAAACCGCTTTGCCATCGTGGTCAAACCGGATTCAGATAGAATTGTCGGCGTAATTGCTAAGGCGAAACCACGCGTCGCGGCCGGGACCCCGTCCCATTCGCGTTGGGCAAAGCGCCAACGGGCGTAGAGTCACCGTGATGGTCAACCGTCGTCCTTTGCATAAGTTCGGCTTGCTCGTAAGGATCGAGTCTGGCAAACAAATAGAAAACTTCTCCCGCGCGCTCAACTCCCAGGAACCTGAACGTGTTATTTATCACACCATTCAGCTGGAGGCTTTCAATGCCGGGAGGTTTTGTAAAAAGGTTCCGCATCTCATCGCGGGCAACGGCCTCCAGTTCCGGGATGTAATCGTTGCCGCTGTCACGCACGATCCTGATCGCCATTTGCCGCAGCGCTCGAATGCGATTCGAGTTCCGCCGATAATACACATTGTTAATTTCGCGCCTGCTGGCGCGATCATCCACCACTTCCTGCTCGTTGCGCAGGTAGCCCAGGTAAGCGCGCATGACCGGACCAAACTCTGTGTTGGAAGCTTTTCCGGTTTGGGCCGCCGCCGGAGCGATCCACCACAGTCCCAGGAAAATAATACCGAGACATAGCCACCGGCGGTGCGGAGTAATAGGACTATTGATCATTGGCAGCAAAGTCATAACCTGAACAGAGTCGAAAAAGCAATTCTGTAACAAGGTCCACATTATAAGCGAAGGTCCACATTATAAGCGATAGAACGTCGACGCAATATTGCGCACCTCGTTCAGCAATGTTACATTTCTCTTGAGTTACCTCCGCAGCCGAATACGCTTCTATTGGCGTCCTGCAAAATGGCCGACGATTTGAATCCACCAGAACCTGCTCAAATACGCGTGGCCCTCGGGGTCAGCGGTGGCATCGCCGCTTACAAGGCTGCCGAAATATTGCGAGGATTGCAACGCGCGGGCTGCGAAGTAAGGGTGGCGATGACTCGTCATGCCTGCGAGTTCATCCGGCCGCTGACATTTCGTGCCCTGTCCGGCTCGTACGTCGTCGTTGATGATTACTCGCCGGACAATCCCGATCCTATTGCGCACATCACCTTTTCGCAGACCGTCGACCTTCTGGTAGTGGCACCCGCCACCGCAGACATCATCGCTAAATTCGCCAACGGCATTGCCGACGATTTCCTCAGCTCTACGTATCTGGCCTGTAGAGCTCCGGTTCTAATCGCTCCGGCGATGAATACGACAATGTGGCATCATCCCGCCACGCAGAGGAACCTGGAACAGTTGCGCGCAGATGGCGTGCAGGTGGTAGAACCGGACGAAGGCGAGATGGCTTGCGGCACGATCGGACCAGGCAGACTAAGTGATCCTGACCGGATTGTGGACCAGGCTCTTCAGCTATTGCGGGCGAGACCTTCAGAAGCCAGGCGCGACATGGCCGGCGAGCGCTTCCTGATTACCGCCGGAGCAACTCGTGAAGAAATCGATCCTGTCCGGTTCATTTCCAATCGTTCCTCGGGCCGAATGGGTTTTGCGCTGGCAAGGGCGGCCGCAGCTCGCGGGGCGGAAGTTACTATCGTGGCGGGTACGACTTCGGTTCCCCCACCCATTGACGCTCGGGTAATAAAAACGGTTTCGGCGGAAGATATGCGCGCAGCCGTCATGCGCGAGGCTGCGACCGCTACAATTTTTATCGGCGCGGCAGCGGTTTCTGATTACCGGCCAAAGGCCAGGGCATCAGAGAAAATCAAGAAGTCAGAGGCACCTATGACAATCGAGCTTGAGCCGGCCCCAGACATCCTTGATGAAGTAGCGAGAGCGCGCAAAGTGGGCCAGCTGATTATCGGTTTTGCCGCCGAGACAAATGATCTGGTGGCTCATGCTCGGGCAAAACTTGCGCGGAAGAATCTGGACGCCGTGATTGCCAACGATATTTCGCAGGATGGCGTCGGGTTCGATGGCGAAACGAATGCCGTCACGATTGTGCGCCGAGACACCGATAACATCATTGAGCTGTCGTTGATGCCAAAGATAGAAGTCGCGCATCGCATCCTGGACCAGATTGGCCAATTGCGGCAGAGCGAGCGACAGGGAACGAAAGCAGACACTGTAGCGGGTCGTTGAATAGAACTGCTCGTGCGGCATCGCCTGGGATGGCGCGATTGTGCCGCAGCACAGTCCGGTAAGGCTTTACCGGTAAGGTTTTCCTTGTTCTGAGGCTACGCCTCAATTGGAGGCATAGCCTCCAAAATAAGAAGCGCCGTCACGGAAAGGCGAAGCCTTTCCGACTGTGCGGCGAACCGCAACTACCTACGCGATGACAGTGGAATCAAAAGACCCGCTAGCTGTTTGCGAGGATGTACGCGAGTACCTGGCCTATTTGCGGGAGCTGGGTATCGACCGCGTCGAAGCTGCCCCGGCAAAACTGGGCCCGCCCGCTAACGAACCAGAATCACTTTCCAGTTCGGCGACTGCGACGAGTACGAAGGCGACGAGCAGGATGCCTCATACAGCGTTCCCGCTGACAACAGAAACGCGCCTGCCAGAACGTCCAGGCACATCGCAGGACCTTCTCTTCGGAGATTTCGTCCCCACCGAAGAAACTGGAATCCCGGCGTCCGCGGAAACGCTCGAGGGCATCTGGGCCGATATCGGTGATTGTACTCGTTGTCCGCTGTGCCACAGCCGCACAAACGTGGTTAATACGCACGGCAATCGAAAAGCACGGCTCATGTTCGTGGGTGAAGCGCCCGGGGCTGATGAAGACGCGCAAGCGCGGCCGTTCGTCGGCCGAGCCGGCCAGTTACTCACCAAGATCATCGAAGCCATGGGCCTTAAGCGCGAGGAAGTGCTGATAGGAAATGTGAATCGCTGTCGTCCGCCGGGAAACCGGCAACCGACCAGCGAAGAGGCAGCAGTGTGCAAACCTTTTCTCCTCCGCGAAATCGCCGTCGTGGGTCCGGAAGTCATTGTGGTGATGGGAAACACCGCTATGAAAAACTTGTTGGAAACGCGCGAAGGCATCACTCGCGTGCGCGGCCAATTTCAGGATTATCATGGAATCAAAGTGATGCCGACCTTTCATCCGGCTTATCTCTTGCGCGATCCTTCCAAGAAACGCGAGACGTGGGAAGACATGAAGAAAGTGCGCGAGTATCTCGATACCTCGCCGGCGAAACGCGATGCCCCGTGACATGCCTGATGCCGCCACCGACTCGCCCAACTCAATGTTGCCGAAATACGCACAGGTTGCCGTTCCGCTTCACCTGACGCAAACATTTACCTATCGCTTGCCGCCCGCCTTGCAGCGTGACGCGCGAGTAGGCTCGCGCTTGCTGGTTCCCTTCGGATCAAAACCCACAACGGCCTATGTCGTCTCCCTGCTTTACCAGCTCGAACCGCAAACGAGTTTGGGCAAAACGGAAATCAAGGATGCGGAAGCTCTGCTGGATGCAGATCCGTTGTTAACTCCGGCAGTCATGGAGATAACGCGCTGGGTGGCTGATTATTACGCGTCACCCTGGGGCGAAGTTTTGAAGGCCGCACTGCCCGCCGGCATCAACGCGACTATCGAACAAGTCATCTCTATTACTGAGAAGGGGCGAACAGAGCTTTTGGCGCTGGAAAGTGGTAAGAACAACGCCAGGACCAGGGCGCTGCGTTTGCTGGCAGACGAAGGCGATTTCGAAATCAAAACTTTCTGCCTGCGCCTGGGGGTCACTGCAATTCCAAAATGGCTGCGCGATCTTGAGCGCGAGGCATTGGTCCAACGATCCCACCGCACTCGATCCGAAGCGGCCGGGACAAAAATGCGAAAGGCAGTTCGGCTCTTATCTTCAACCAACGGGCGAGACGCGACAGCTAATCGAAGATTTTCAGAAGCAATGCTGCGGGTTATCGCGACGCTCAAAGATGGTCCTAAAGACATGCCACTGGCTCGTTTGCTGGCATCAAGTGAAACAAGCGTTGCCACGGTTCGCAGCCTGGCGAAGAAAGAAGTCCTCGAGATATTCGATCAGGAAGTGCGGCGCGATCCGCTGCAAAGTGCCATCCTGCCGGCAACTGAACCACTGGAACTCACGACGGCCCAGGCCGATGCGTTGGGTGCGATCGAAGCCCAAATTAACGAGCGCCGGTTTGCCACGTTTCTGTTGCACGGCGTAACCGGCAGTGGCAAGACGGAGGTCTATCTCCGCGCGATGCGGTTCGCCCTTGAACGAGGATATTCGGCCATGATGCTGGTGCCGGAGATCGCCCTAACGCCGATCCTGGCGCGGCGGCTGCGCGCGAGTTTCGGCGATCAGATAGCGTTGTTTCACTCAACCCTGACGCAGGGTGAACGATTCGACGAATGGTCGCGGTTGCGAAGGGGCGAAGCGCGCATCGTAATCGGCACGCGCTCAGCCGTATTCGCGCCCGCCGAGAATTTGGGACTGATCATCATTGACGAGGAGCACGATACTTCCTATCGCCAACAAGACTCGCCTTATTACAACGCCCGCGATACGGCCATTGTTCGCGCCCGAAAGGAATCCGCCGTCGTCGTGCTGGGCTCTGCCACACCGTCACTGGAATCTTTCCACAACGCGCAAACCCACAAGTATCGTTATCTCGATCTGCCGGAACGGATCACGAAACGGCCGATGGCCCGGACGGAAATCGTTGACATGCGGGCCGTGTTTGCCAAACAAGGCAAGCCCGCGGTTTTCTCTGATGAATTACTGGAAGCCATCGATCATACCCACAAGCGCGGCGAGCAATCTATCATTCTATTGAACCGGCGTGGGTATTCCAGTTTTGTGTTGTGTCGCTCGTGTGGCGAATCGATCCACTGCCCCAATTGCGACGTGACGCTGACGTATCATCGCAGCGATCGCACGCTCGTCTGCCACTATTGCAACCACCGGCAGCCCGCGCCGGGTGAATGTCCGAGCTGCGGCGGCAAATACATCTATTACGTTGGCGAAGGCACCGAACAAATCGAAGAACAATTACGCCAGCGATTCCCTTCCCTGCGGATCGCGCGCATCGATCGCGATACCACTTCGCGACGACGCTTATTCGAAGAATCATTGCTGGATTTCGGCTCCGGCAAATTGGACATGCTGGTAGGTACGCAGATGCTCGCCAAAGGGCACGACTTTCACAACGTAACTCTGGTGGGCGTGATTTCGGTGGATACCGGATTGGCGCTGCCGGACTTTCGTTCGGCCGAGCGCACTTTCCAGTTGCTGACCCAGGTTGCCGGCCGCGCCGGCCGCGGTGATCTTGCGGGCCGCGTGCTAATCCAAACTTACCATCCTGATCATTACGTATTGCGGTACGCTCGCGCTCAGGATTACGACGGCTTTTATGCCGAGGAGATTCGCTATCGCCGCAATCATGGCTATCCGCCGTTTGTGGCTTTGGCTTTGTTCCTGGTCCATAACGAAGAACTGCGTCGGGTTCAGGCGACGGCGCTTGAACTTAAGAAAGCTCTGGGAGAAGCCAATCGAGATGGCGCCTGTCGAATCCTGGGTCCGGCTCCGGCTCCTTTAGCGCGGCTGCGAGGCGAGCATCGTATGCAGCTTTTGATCAAGTCTCGTAGCCGGGATGCCCTGCGCCGCCTGGCAGAGTCGGCGATGCGGGTGGTTGAATCACGCGGCCATGCCTTAAGGTCTGTTAATCTCGAAATCGACCCGGTGAACATGATGTAGCAGGCGTGCGCGTTTGTTGACCAATGCGCTAAACTTGCCCCATGAAACTTTCAGAACTGGCCGCCGCAACGGGCGCGCTCCTGGACGGGAGTGCCGGTGACATAGAAATCACGGGGGCTGCTGGTCTGAAGGAAGCAGATACCGGCCACGTTACATTCCTTGCTAACCCCCGCTATGCGACGCATCTTAAGACAACCCGCGCCTCTGCGATCTACGTCAGCGAAAACGTAAAGGTCGAACGGGACGTCGCGCTGCTGCGGGCCGCAGATCCGTATTTGGCCTACACGCGCGCTTTAATACTTTTTCATCCTGAGCCTGACTTCACCGCTTTCATTCATCCGTCAGCCGTAATCGATGCGACCGCGCAGATTGCCACCGGTGTTTTCATCGGCGCCTACGTGTCGATCGGTCGCGACGTAGAGATCGAGGCCGGGGTGCGCATTTATCCGCACGCGACCATCTATGACGGGGCGCATATCGGGGCCGGATCGATCATTCATTCGGGAGTGGCTATTCGCGAGCGAACGCAACTTGGCCAGCGAGTTGTCATTCACAACAACGCAGTAATCGGGTGTGACGGTTTCGGCTATGCAAGAGACGAGAACCGTCGCTGGCTCAAGATTCCGCAGACAGGCCGGGTGGTGATCGAAGACGACGTGGAGATTGGCGCCGGCAGCACCATCGATCGAGCCTCGGTGGGCGAAAGCCGAATCGCCCGCGGTACAAAGATAGACAACCTGGTTCAGATCGGACACTCATGCACAGTCGGAGAGGATTCGCTCCTCTGCGCTCAGGTTGGACTCGCAGGGAGTTCGCACGTTGGCAGTCGCGTAATACTAGCCGGTCAGGCCGGAGTTGCCGGACACTTGAAGATCGGTGACGACGCGGTGTTAACTGCCAAGAGCGCAACCAGCCACGACATCGAGCCTGGCAAGATGATGTCCGGCAGTCCCGCGTTCGACAATCGCGACTGGCTGCGATCGACGGCGGCGTTCAGGCGGCTTGGTGAAATGCAGCGGACAATAAGAGAACTTGAGAAGCGATTGAAGGAACTCGAGACTGGTATTGGGAGTACGAGCGGGGGCAAGCCCCCTTCCTGACTGCGGGTATTCAATTTGTTATTGGAACTAATGTCAGAACCGCCTGCGGTAGCGGGCGGTTGATTTAGCGCTATCAATCAAGTCGGACCGAGAGATCAACCGCCCGCTACGCAGGTGGTTCTGACATTATTATCGATTAGGTCACCGCGCCGCCATCCACGATCACAACCTCGCCGTTCATAAAGCTGTTGCGGTCGCTGACCATGAACGCGGCGTATTCAGCCAGTTCTTCCGGCCGTCCCAGCCGCCCGCTTGAGGCCCAAAAAGCGTGCATCTGCAACAGGCGTTCGGGAAGGGCTTGCGCGAGGTCAGTGTCAAAGATGCCGGCAGCAATGGCGTTTACGCTGATGCCAAACGTTCCCGCCTCGCGCGAGAGGCATTTCGTGAAACCGATTACGGCCGCTTTGGAGGTGGCGTAGTGGACCGAGGTAGGCAGCGCCCGTATGGCGCCGATGGATGTTATGTTGAGGATGCTTCCCTTGCGCT
The DNA here is from genome assembly GCA_040003545.1 of Pyrinomonadaceae bacterium. Lineage (GTDB taxonomy): Bacteria > Acidobacteriota > Blastocatellia > Pyrinomonadales > Pyrinomonadaceae > DASXRU01. The sequence continues at coordinate 12,265 of JBDUCF010000005.1, forward strand.
GCCGGATCATCTGTTTGTAGATCGGCTTTGTCACCGCAAAGAGACTGTCGACGTTGGTGTGAATCACTTCGTCCCAGGCGCGATCCGTAGTGGTGGCAAAGTTGTCGCCGCGATTAATCGCCGCATTGTTTACCAGGATGTCGATGCCGCCCCACTGTTCCACCAGCTCGCGAGTCATCTTTTTCAGGCCCACCCGGTCCGTTACGGAAATCTTGAAGGACTGAGTGCGGCGGCCATGCGCTGAGACCTTGCCCCGCACTTCTTCCGCCAGATCGTCGCGAGCGTTGTAGTTGAAAGCCACGTCCGCGCCTTCGCGCGCAAACACGTCGCACAAGGCCGCGCCGATGCCGCGAGTCCCGCCAGTGATGAAGGCCCGTTTCCCCGCCAATAAAGAAGTCACTTGTTACCGTCTCCAAAAATGCCCGCTTGTAGCAGCGGGCGTGCACAGAACGATCTCGTTCGCTTCCTTCGTTCAGGAAGTGCCGATTGAAGATTGAAGTTGATCGACTGGAGGATTAAATCGCGAAAAGACAACGACAGTCAAGAAGGGGCGCTTTCAAGCTAGCCGCTGTTCTATCACCAGAGGTTCGTCCGCGGCCATCATCGGCGGAATGAGTGCGGTGATTTCTTCGACGATGTACCTGGTGGCATTTGGAATTGCGATTCCCACGGTGGCGGCACGCAGGCCGGCATAATGCTTCGAATCATCGACCATGCGGCGAACAACCGGCACCACGTCGGCCGCGCTCTTCAGCAATATACCCGCGCCGCGCCTGACGATCATGTTTCCGGCACCGGCTTCCTGTGGCATCGGTGTAGTTATGGCATCGGCAATGATCGGAACGCGACAGGCAAGAGCTTCGAAAGTAGTCAGGCCGCCAAGTTTCGAAATCATCACATTCGCGGCGCCCAGCAACTGCTCGACATTATCAGAATAGCCAATGACCTTGATGGGAAACCTGGCGTGCGAAGCAATCGCCTCAGCCTCCGAACGTAATTCTTCATTCTTGCCGGCCAGAAAGATTGCCTGAACGTCGAGCTCGCCGCGGACTAGCTCACGAAATATCTGGGGGATGTTTCCCCCGCCAACCCAGCCGGCGTTTACAAACACCGTGAACTTCTCCGGGTCCAGCCCCAGCGCTGAACGCGCGGCGCGGGCCGTATGCTCATTTGGCAGATCGAACTTGGGATGCACCGGCATGCCCGAAATCTTTATCCGCTCTGGCGCGATGCCGTAGTCCAGTAGTTGCTGTCGAGCTTCCTCGCTGGCCACCAGATAAAGCTGCACATCGTTGCAAGCCCAACCCTTCCAAAAACCATAGCAAGGGTCCGTGACCACAGTGACGAGCGGAATCTTGTCCGCGAGCTTCAGCTCCTTCAGCACCCGCGCTATGGCATGCTGAGTCAGGGGATGAACACTGACAATCACGTGGGGACACCAGCGCTCAAAAAGATCCTGAACATAACCGACGGTGCGGGTGTAGAAAAACTCGCGCGTCTCGGGTCGAAAACGATTGACGGCCCAATAGATATATTTCATCCAGTGCTGTTTGTGTTGCAGCACCCAGTTATAAACGCGCACCAGCTTTTCCGTTATCGCATGGGATTCTTCGATGGCCCGCACAATGCGTACCGCATAGGATTGCCCTTCAAAGAATCGCTGCATGCCTGCAGCGATAGCCGCGGCGGCAGAGCGATGCCCACCCCCGGTATCGGACGAGATAATCAGAATTTTAGGAAAGCGTTGAGTAGTCACTGGCAAACTGTCTTTGTTGTCTCTCGTTCCTATCAGAAGTGCTACGCACGGACCGTCAAACCGTCCGCCTGTGGCTGGTCGCGCTCCATTTGCTTCCGCGCCTTCTTCATCTCCCGCTCCAGCTTCTTGATTTGGATCAGGTGTTTTGGATTGAAGGGCAGCGACGGGTAGTAACAGTTCGACTCATGCGTGCAGAAGCAACCGTCTGCAGCCTGTTTGCGCCGCGCCTTCATCTCCGGGGACAACCAGAGGCTCTGGAAATTCCAATCATGGTCCCGCAGATTGCCGATGGGGGCAAGGTTTTCGCAGGATGAAATCGTGCCTTCGTCGTAAATCACCGCGCCGGCAGTTCCGGCGTAACAGGTCAACTGGGCTTGCTGCGTTTCCTGGGTCTTGGCGATTAAGCCATGCATGTAAATGTCTATGGCCGCTTTAAAGTAACCGGCGTCGCCGCCGTAGTTGTTCCTGATCGCGGCATGCCGCGAATCGTCGTCAATCATCTGCGCCAGACGAGCGTAGCGCGAATGATCGATATCCAATTCTACCGGATCGGCTGAAGGTGGACGGATGTAATTGAAGTTCACCTTATCCGGCTTCAGCTCGTATTTTAGAAAGTCGTACCACTCGAAGATCGTGGCCTGGTTCGAATGCATGAAGCAGGTGCAGGTTTGAATATCGAGCTTCGGGTGCTCTTTCTTTATTGACTGGAGCTGGCGCGCCGTATCGATCGCAATGTCCCAGGAGCCCGGCTTCTGGCGAATCTTCTCGTGCTGACTCTTCAGACCATCGATGCCCAGCGCAACCGTAACATTCAGGTTGGGACACTCGTCGAGGATCCGCGTGATGTCCGGGAAAATCCGTTTCTGAATCTGGCCATTGGACATGACATAAACAGATTCGAGCTTGTTGTTCCGGTAGAAGGAACTAACGATTTCCGGCAGGTCCTTGCGCGTGAATGGCTCGCCACCGGCCAGAATCAACACCCCGAGATTGCCGCCCAGAGTCTGGGATATGCGCTCGATCTCGTGCGTTTTCATCTGCAGCTTCTTGCGCGGTCGATCATCCAGCTCGTCGGTGAAGAAACAATGCGTACAGCGCATGTCACAGACTGAAGTGACAAGTATATTCAGCAAAACCGGCGCGAAAGGCTGACCCAGCGCCAGTTTTGAGTAACGTTTTAGAAGTTCCCTGGTCGTATAATCCATAATTGCTCTTTAAAAAGCCCGGGAGGTTTGATGCAAACTCAGCCTCGCGAGTTCGTTTAACTGATACGGTATTCAGAGGTTGATGTCAACGATCCTCTTTAGTTCTCCCGCGTCACGCGTCGGCCCGGCGCCCGGGCGCGCTGATACCCAGGGCCCGCATGCGGCGGTAGAGATGGCTGCGATCGACGCCCATCATCTCCGCAGCGCGCGAAACATTCCCTTCGGCCTCCGCCAGTTTTCTTTGAATAAACTCGCGATGATAGGCCTCGGTAGCATTCTTGAATGAGGGAAAACGAAAGGATGCTGCCGGTGGTTCTTCTATGCCGAAGGGCGGCAGATCGCCTAGAGCGACCTTTTCCCTGGCGTTCATGATTACAACGCGCTCGACCGTGTTGCGCAGCTCGCGCACATTTCCCGGCCAGGTATGATTCTGCAGGGCTTCCATTGCCTTTTGCTCAAAACGCTTTGGCTTCTTTCCGTAAGCGCTGCAAAACCGCTGGTTGAAATGTTCTACCAGCAGAGGCACGTCTTCCAGGCGTTCACGCAACGGCGGAATCTCGAAAGGGATCACGTTCAAGCGAAAAAACAGATCGCTGCGAAAGCTGCCCAGTTCCATTTCCATATCGAGCCGCCTGTTGGTGGCGGCGATGATCCGTACGTCCACGGTAACCGGAGTGTTGCTGCCCACCGGCTCGAACCGTTGTTCCTCAAGTACGCGCAAAACTTTTGACTGAACGCGCGCGCTCATGTCCGCGATTTCATCGAGAAACAAAGTGGCGCCGTCAGCCAATTCAAACTTTCCTTTCTTCGCTGCGGTGGCCCCGGTGAACGATCCCTTCACGTGTCCGAACAATTCCGATTCCACCAACTCTTCGGGGATGGCCGCGGAGTTCACTTCGATAAAGGGGGCTCCGGCGCGGCGCGATTGCGCGTGAATTGCGCGCGCGACCAATTCCTTTCCCGTCCCTGATTCGCCATAGATGAGCACGCGTCCGTCTGTCGGCGCCACTACCGCAATCTGTTTTCGCAGGGCCCGCATCACCACTGACTCGCCCACCATCGAGTATTCCTGGTTCAGCTGGGCGGAGAGCGCTGCATTCATGTGTTCAAGCTGCCGCTGCCGCAAAGCATTGCGAACGGTCAAGACAGTCTTCTCAATCGAAAGCGGCTTTTCGATAAAGTCGAACGCGCCCAGTTTCGTTGCGCGTACGGCAGTCTCGATATTGCCGTGCCCTGAAATAATGATCACTGCCGTATCCGAACCTGTCTCGCGCAACAGTCTTAGAGTCTCCAGCCCATCCATACCAGGGAGCCAAACGTCGAGGAGAATGCAGCCATAGGCCCGGCGCTGGACGGCCTTTAGACAGTCTTCGCCGTTGGCGACAGCTTCAGTGGTGAAGCCTTCGTCTTCCAACACGGCGCGCAACGTGTCACGAATTCCGCGCTCGTCGTCAACAATTAGGATTGATTCGCCCATAGAAACAGAGGTCAGAGATCAGAAGTCAGAGGTCGGAAGTCAGGGGTTATCACTCCGGCCGACTTCAAAACCGACAACCAACAACTGGCGCTCACTGACCACTGACCTCCGACTTCTGACTTCTGACTTCTGACCTCTGACTTCTGACCTCTGACAACTAGCCACTAACAACAGCCGGCAGCTCGATCACAAATTTCGCTCCTTGCGGCTGATTGGCTTCGGCCCGGATCCGCCCGCCGTGCTCGGTGATGATGCGCTGCACGATTGCCAGTCCCAGACCTGTTCCGCGTTCGCGGGTCGAAAAGTAAGGCTGAAACAATCGCTTCAAATCGGCCGGCCGAATTCCCTCGCCGGTATCGCAAACCTCCGTAAGCAACGTCTCGCGCGTCGCGTCATGTGACGTCGTTATCGTCACCTGCCGCCCGTTGCCGGCCCCGGCCAGAGCTGCCAGGGAATTATCAATCAAGTTCACAAACACCCGGCGCATCTGCTCGGCGTCGAGCACAGTCGGGGGCAGTGCTGTCGCGAGATTAATTTGCAGCTTCGCGCCATCGGTTCGATCTTCGTAGAGCGCTACTGACTGCCGTATCACTTCATTAAGGTCTCCAGGCTCCAGGCGCGGATGCGGCAAGCGGGCAAAGCGCGAAAACTCGTCGACCATCGCTTTTAGACCTGCGACCTCGCGCGAGATAGTCGAGGTGCATTCTTCGATTACCGCGGCTACCCGGGCCCGTTCTTCCGGACTATTCGCATGATCATTAGCGGGCGTTCCCTCGCCGGCGCCAATGGCGGGATTCATATTCTTCGCAATACGTTCCGCGGAGAGTTGGATTGGCGTCAGCGGATTCTTGATCTCGTGGGCCATACGGCGGGCAACTTCGCTCCAGGCCGCGGCCCGTTGCGCCGCCAATAATTCGGAGAGGTCTTCAATGACTAAGACGACCCCTCGACCTTTGCTCGACGAGGCATGCAGAGCCGTGACTGTTAAGGCAACGGGAATAGCGCCCGCGTCCGATGACACTCCCCGGGTCAATTCCGTCTGCTCGGCGGCGCGACCCATCCGGCGGGCCCGCCTTAGCAAGCGCCCGAGCAAACCATGGTCTTCGGCGCTAATCACTTCGTGTAGCGTTATGCCCTGGTCAGGCAGCTTCGTCACCTGAAGCATCGATACAGCCGCGGCATTGATGGTAGTAACCCGATCGGTTTCATCCAAAGAGATGACGCCGGTTGACAATGAATCAAGCACCGTCTCGATATAATTTCTTCTTTCTTCAAGCGCCAGATTCTTTTCGCGCAACTGCGTCGCACCCGCTTCGATGTGACGCCGGTTATCATCGAGCTGCGACGTCATCTGATTGAAGGATTCAGCCAGCAAAGCCAGCTCGTCGTCGGCGATTGTCGACACGCGATGAGACAAGTTGCCACGCGCTACTTCGTTTGCGGCTTCTGCCAGCGACTTGATTGGGGTAGCTATTCCTCGCGCCACGTGAATGGCCACCCAGGTTGAAGCGAACAACAGCATCAGGGTCATCAAGCCGAGTGTGGAGAGTCCCAGTAGCCGCACCTTTCGCTGCCGGTTAAACAGGTGTTGGTATTGGGTCTGTGATCCCGTAATAGCCTCGTCCAAGCCTGTCTCGCCCCGGTTAGCCGGCACTAACAACAGACGCTGCGTGTTGGCGAGCGGCGCCGAGACGAGATCAAATCCCCTGCCATCGGCCAGCCTGTCGGTAGGATCGGTGGTGGCTCGGCGCGCTCTGGTCAAAAGCCAATCGACTTCCTCTTTCTCCGTCGCCGGCAGCGCTGCCTGGGCCTTTGCCCTCGTAACTCCATCTGCATTTACAATCTCAACTGCCGCCACCTGGCCCGTAGCTACCAGCCGGTCGAGTGTCTGCTGACGCAATTCCTCGGGTTGATCGCCAATGAGCACTGCCAACAGCGACGCGGTTGAGCGAGAGTTCTCGATTTCGTTCCTCACGGCCTCGGATTGAAACTCCCTGGCCTCCTTCACAACTTCGGCGGGAAAATTATTGAACCACTTCTCCAGCGAGCGATTCAGAAACAGATACGAAAACGCCGCCATAGCTGTGATGGGCAGCAAAGTCAGGGCAATGAAATAGACCAGCAACCGGGTCTTGATCTTCGAACCTAGTTGTCGCTCACGTCTTTCGCGACGCAGTTTCAGCACACTGCGCAACAGGATAAAGCTAAAGACAATGAAGGCGGCGAAGTTCAGGGACGACAGCGCGTAAAGAAGAAGCGTGTCGGAGCCAGTGTCCGGAGGAACTAGCGCCATTAAATTAAAAGCCTGTTGGGCCACAATGATGATCAGCAGAAGCAGCACTAAACCACCTAAAAGCCAGGGAACGAAGGACCGTCTCTGTACGCTCTCCTTTTCCTCTTTGTTGTGAATTGGCTCGCTGCTCATGGGTGGCACATTTTCCGGATTGCACTTTCGACTGCCTGTTGAAGTAACAAAGTTTACCATACGAACGACTGCCAGCCCCGCTGACGTTCCCGGTGATAGAGGCTGGCGATAATCAGCGTAAACCAACTATTCGTAAGACTGTACTGGTGCACTTTCAGCATAGTAGCGAATCTGAGATCGGCGCGAGGGTCGACATTCCTTAGCCGCGTTCACGCGGCTTTCCCGCAGGGTTACTAGACCGGGCGTTTTACGCCCGGGGCAGGCGGCGCCAGAATTTAGCAGCCCGTTTTAACGGGCTTACCTCTCCCGGCTTTAGCCGTGATGCTAAAGCTGTTGATTTCAAGCACGCTCGAAGCGCGCTAATAGTCAACTTGGTCAGTGGATCCCAGCGCTAAAAGCGCTGGTCTATTAACCCTTCGGGAAAGCCGTCTGAAGACGGCTGGAACCGAAACATCAATGCATTTTCAAATTCGCCCTACGTATGTTTCTAAATGCTTGCCCGTCGCTCTGACTTAATGCACCATCATGTTTCGATCAGCCGACTATTGAAAGCTTTACCGAAGTGGAAACGTACAACTTCTTCTTGAACAAGTATGGTCGCCTGCGCAGTGGCTGGCGCGTCGGCATTTTCATCGTCGCTTTCGCCGTCGTGGCAAAGCTGACTGAAACTGTCTTCGTTACCGCAATCGCGCTTGCTTTCAAATCTGCCGGGGAAGAAGCCCTCAAAGGCTACACCGGGTTCTTCGTGCAATCGTTGGTTCTTTTCACCGCGGCGGCCATTGTGGGCTGGGCCTGCGGCGGGCTGCTGGAAGAACTGCCGTGGCGCGCACTTGGGTGGGCAACGCATAAGGGATGGTTCCGAGATTTTCTCCTTGGCTCTGTCATTGGTTCCCTCTCGCTGGGACTTGCCGCCGCGTCGGGCGCCTTTGCTCGCGGCTTTCATTTCAACTTTGAACCTTCCACTACGGCCCCCGCCATCGCGAAAACGCTGGTGCTCTCGGCCTTGTTATTTGTTATTGCCGCATCTGCCGAAGAGGTTCTCTTTCGCGGCTATCCATTACAGACACTGACGCGCGCTCGTCTGGCGTGGCTGGGCGTTTTCCTTACTTCAGTCCCGTTCGCCGCGGCTCATCTCTACAATCCGCATGTCGTGCGCGGCGTCACGTTCGTGAACACAGCACTCGCGGGTGTATGGTTGGCCATTGCATATCTGCGCACCAGAAGCTTGTGGCTTCCACTCGGTTTGCACTGGTCATGGAATTGGACCATGGGGTCGGTCCTGGGATTGCCGGTTAGCGGCATCAATAGCCTGGCGCCGGCGCCGCTGCTTCATGCGACTGACGCCGGACCCGCGTGGTTGACTGGTGGGGCCTATGGTCCGGAAGGTGGCGCGGTATGCACTCTGGCGCTGCTGATTTCGATTGTATTCGTGTGGCGAATCCGCTGGCTCTCGGCCACAGAAGAAATGAAACGTCTTACAGATGAAGAGCAAACGCAGTCTAGTCATGTGCATCAGCCGCAGCCCGACGGATCGGGCCAGGACGGTTTAGAACGACCGTCGTAGATCCACCGACGGTTCATAGCGAAACTTTTCTCTCCCTGCATCGTTAACACTTCTCCCTTCTCTCCCGTCTTTAGCGGTGTCAGGTCAAGCGCTTGCTGTCCACCCTGGGACGCCCTTAGGGCCGCGGTTCTTACTCCTGGCATTCGAGACTGAATCCATTTGAGAGTTAAATATTAACCGGCTCCGCACCAGGCATCGCAATGTACGAAGTCCAGGCAAACGCAAGCACGCTTCTAATGATTGGCCGGCGGGAAGACAACACCAGTTTGCTCGCCGTAGAGCCCTCCGCCGAAGCGGTGCTGGTCAACGCGGTGCTCGAAGGAGATCGCGAACAGTTTGCCCGGCTCTATGATCTTTACGCCCGGATGGTTCATGGAATTCTGTTGGCGCGAGTGCCGCGTGACGAGGTGGATGACCTGGTGCAGGACATATTCCTTCATGCCCTCAGGAAACTTCACACGTTGCGTAATGCTGCCGCCTTCGGCTCCTGGATAGCAATGATTGCTCGCAATCGCGCCATGGATTTTCATCGCAACTCACGCCCGACGATGCAGCTCGATGGTGATGCGGCCGAGGCTGGCGGCCCGGAATCGAACCCAACACTCGCGGGACAGATTCTCGACATGATTCGCGGCTTACCGGATGCCTATCGCGAAACTTTAGTCTTGCGGCTGGTCGAAGGCATGACCGGGCCGGAAATCGCGGAGCGCACCGGCCTGACCCCCGCATCCGTGCGCGTCAACTTACATCGCGGTATGAAGCTGTTACGAACGAAGCTCGGCTCTAAGGAGGGCTTATGAACGATTACTTGTGGGACCGCTCCGGTGAACCGGACAAAGACATTCAAAGGCTGGAAGAGATTCTCGCGCCGCTGGGCTATCAGCCAAAGCCGCTGGAAATACCCGCGAGCGTTCCTGCGCATCGCCGCAGATTCCTTCCGGCTCTGGCAATCGCGGCAACGATTACCTTGATGGCCCTGGCGGTGGGACTTTGGTTCAGCTTGTATCGGAGTCGCGCTATAGTTCCCAGCCAGACGAATCTAGCAAACGTCCCGGCTGAGAACGGTAAAGAGAACGGTTTGCAGTCCACCCCGTCGCCGGAAACAGTTAGGGCTAGACCAACCAACGAGAAAACGAACCCGCAATTGGCCGACGCCGGTCACAGAGCCACAGGCCGGGCCCTCCATACAACCAGCGAGCGCCGCAGCGGCAAAGTAATCAGGCCACAGCACCAACCAGAAGCGATCGCAGACACGCGGGCCGAAGCGGAGGCTGCGAAGGATCAGTTGATGTTCGCGCTTCGTCTGGTCAGCTCTAAGTTAAGTCTCGCGCAGAAGAGGGCCCAGGGTGGCTATCCCGGAAACCTGATGCGCAACCAACACAAAGTAGGATGAAGGAGCAATTATGAAATCACTTTCCAAAACATCATTAAGACTCGGGCTGTTCGCGGTTTTCGTGATGCTGGGCATCGCCGCAAACACGAAAGCCCAGGCTGGCAAGATCGAGATGGGCCAGCTCGACTTTCTTGCCGGCAAAGCCAGCCAAACAGTTGACGTCAACATCGATGAGCGCCTGATGCAACTGACGGCAAGATTTCTTTCTACCAAGGACCCGGACGAAGCGAAGGTTCGCGAAATCGTCAACGGGCTGAAGGGCATTTACGTCAAGAGCTTTGAATTCGAGCATGAAGGCGATTACTCGCCGGCGGACATTGAATCGATTCGCTCGCAATTGCGCAATCCGGCCTGGAGCCGAATCGTGAACGTCAGCAGCAAGAAGGAAGGAAGCGTCGAGGTTTACCTGATGACCACTGGTGCTCGGGTGGACGGGCTGGCCGTGCTGGCCACTGATCCAAAGGAAGTGACAATCGTAAACATCATCGGTCCGGTGGACCTCGAAAAGCTGACACAGCTTGAAGGTCAGTTCGGTGTTCCCGAGCTTGGTATCGAGCAGTCAAAACCGAAGCAGAAGAAGGATTGACCCATGCCGATAAAAAGATTCGCCTCTATCGGATTGATTCTGCTGCTGGCGATGCTGTCGGGGACCACCTCTCCGGCCATGGCAACGGGCGATGACTTCAACGCCGCCGTCAAAGTCATTGAGCAGTTCTATAACGTCAGGCACAAAGGCCTGCCGTGGATGGCGCGGGCGGGAATGAAAGCCGCGACAACGGCAGCCCGCATGAGCGGCGGTGATAGAAAGCGTATCGCGGAAGCCGGCAGCGTGAAAGTCGCTTTCTTCGAAGATCAGGACTTTAGCTCGCGCGGCCGCATTGGGGCGTTCAGGTCATCGATGAATGGCGCCCTCATACAATCGTGGTCGCCGCTGGTGCAAACCCTTTCGCCCAAAGATGAAGAGCAAACCTACATTTACCTGCGCGAGGCAAACGAGAAGTTTCAAGTGCTGGTAGTAACCATTGAACGCCGCGAGGCTGTCGTTGTTCAGGCGACGGTTAACCCCAGGACTCTGGCGCAACTAATGAAAAACCCGGATGAAATGGGCCGGGAGATTACCAACGACGCCACCACTAACGATAACGATGAGGAGTAAGGACCGATGAATACACAAATGCAAAAACAATTTCACGCATTCTCTTCCGCAGTCCGAATTAGCGTGCGCCTTTGCGCGGCAGGCCTGCTTCTCTTCTGTACCTTGTCGGTCTCTGCGATTGGCACGCGTGCTCAGGAAGCCGCCGAGACGATTCGGACCCGGACGCGCGTCGTTTTCCTTGATGCGCTGGTCAAAGATAAGCACACCGGCCTTCCCATCTCCGATCTGCAACCGGAAAACTTTGAAGTCCTTGATGAGGGACAATCGCGGCCGATTTCATACTTCACCCGCGAAGGCCAGGCAAGAAAGCCACTAGCGCTGGTCCTGATTCTGGATCTGCGCGAAGACGGCGCCGGCAGGTTTCTTAAGCAGCCGGAAGTGCTGAAAATGATGGCCGATGAACTGGCCAAGCTGCCCCCTGCCGACGAGGTCGCGATACTGGCCGTAAATATTGGCGAGGACGAAAAACGCATTTGGCTTTCCGACTTCACCCATGACGCTGGCCAGTTGCAGGCCGCCCTTGCCCGTGTTCCTGATTGCGTCGGCGAACCAAAGGCAACCGATAACGCCGCGAAAGAGGATCAGAAGCACCAAACAAGTCAGGGCAAAGGCAGTATTAGTATCGGGCCTGCTTCCGGGACCACTAAAGCCGACCCGGCGGCCACGCCGACGCCCACGCCGGATGACGTTCTCGAAGTCCAGGTTATCAAAGGTAAGAATGGCGCCGTAGTAACCAGGACCGTGAAAAAGGATGGCAGCGTTTCGTTGAAGCGCGTAAGCAGCAGCGGCCACGTTACGGTTGAACTGGAAGACGTCTACGATATGGTGGCCGCGGTAAAGGATGCCACGCACAGATCTGAACAGCAGAGACCCAACTCGCAACCAGCCCTTGTCTGGGTGTCCGACGGCATCGTTCCAGTCTTCTTTGAGGATCGCGATGCGACGGAACAGTACCTGATTCGCTCCAACGTGATTTTTAATTCCCTGACTGCCGATCTAAGAACGCTCTACAAGTTTCTGCTGCCGTTCGGCAAACCGGTTATGGGCTGGATGGGAATTAGCGTCTACGGCGCTGCCAAACGCCTGGCGCAGCAATCCGGCGGCGAGGCCGTGCGCGTGAACCGCGTGAAGGATTATGGCAGCGGCCTGAGCACGATCATCGGAAACCTGACTGCGCGTTACAGCCTGGGCTTCACGCTGGCAGAACAGGAGAACGACGACGGGCGTTTGCATAACCTGGATGTGCGGGTGAAGGCGCAGGACGAAAAAGGCAAGACGCGGAAGCTGAATGTCAGCGCGCGTAAGGGTTACTACATGTCAACGACGACAGACAAAGAAGCGACGGCCTCACGCGCAAACTAGCGTTGCGCCTTTCAAAGACGGCCGCCACGCCTCGAAACTTTCGGACCATTTGTGCGGAAATTGCACCAGGTAAAAGAGCGGGGGCAAGCCCGCCTTCCTGACTGCAAGTGTTCCCAGTTGAACGGTGATATTCACGGTTTGAAGTCTGCCTCAGCATTACTTACGCGCAGTCCGGAAGGTGGGCTTGCCCCCGCTCTTTCACAGTCGCGGTCCGAGCAATGCTAATCAGCTCCCGTTGAAAAGAATGAGGCCGGGATCTCCAACAACATTCTCTGGTTCACCTCTGATCGATCGGCACGGAGGGCACGTCGCGTGGGCCGATGTATTCGGCGCGGGGACGGATCAGTTTGTTGTCGGCGTACTGTTCGAGGATGTGGCCGGTCCAGCCTGATATGCGGCTGATGGCGAAAATCGGTGTGAAGAGATCGAGCGGGACTCCCATCATGTAATAAGTCGAAGCTGAATAACAGTCCACGTTGGGTCGCAGGCCCTTCTCCCGCATCATAACCTCTTCGACTTTAGCGGTGATTTCATACCACTTGCTGTCGCCCTTGCGCTCGCCCATTTCTTTTGCGAACTTGCGCAGCTCAGTTGCGCGTGGATCTTCGGTCTTATAGACGGCGTGGCCAAAGCCCATAATCTTCTTCTTCTTCGCCAGCGCGTCTTTGATATAACTCTCCACGCGATCGACGCTGCCTATTTCCAAAAGCATCTTCATCACGTTCGTGTTCGCGCCACCGTGTAAAGGGCCGGAAAGAGCGCCCAGGGCCGCCGTCACCGCGTTGTACATGTCCGCCAACGTGCCGGCTACTACCCGCGCCGTAAATGTTGAGGCGTTCAACTCGTGGTCCGCCTGCAGAATCAGGGCAACGTCCAGCACGTGCGCATCAAACTCGTCCGGCATCTCGCCCTTGAGCATGTAGAGGAAATTGGTGGCGATGTTCAGATCAGGTTTTGGCTTTACGGGTTCGCGTCCGTTTCGCAAACGATCGATGGCGGCAACGATAGTAGGAAACTGCGCCGTCAGGCGCGTGGCCACCTTGATGCTGTTCTCGCGTGAAAGATTACGGGACTCCTTGTCGTAGAAACCAAGCGCTGATATGGCGGTGCGCAACGCATCCATCGGTTCCGCTTCCGCGGGAAACTGTCTCATCAGGGACATCAGTTGTCCCGGCGCTTCGTAGCACGCCGCGATATTCTTCTTCAGTTCTTCAAACTCAGCGCGCTTTGGCAGACGCCCATTCCAAATCAGAAAAACAACTTCTTCGAAGGTGGAGTTATCGGCGAGTTCGTGGATGTCGAGGCCCTGGTAAATCAGCTCGCCCTTTTCGCCGTTCACGTCACCGATCGACGAACTGGCTGCAACGACGCCCCTCAGTCCTTCTGAAACAGCCCCTTTAGCTGGCTTGCCATTGTCCATCTTTCGCGTCCTTTTCGAGTTTGATTGAAGATATCAAACACGCTGAGTAGTGACAAGTAAACAGTCGCCGGCGTTACCGTGCTGTTCGGCGCGGGGCGCATCCAAAGTGTTCCCGCTCAAAGCGGAAAACAAACAACAGGGCAGAGAGAAGCCTCTGCCCTGTTGTTACGGGAATGCCTGAAGTCGTAGTGCAAGCCCCGCTTGGGGCACAACTCCTGGCTATTGCCTTCGCCGGCGCGAAGCTGTTTGCAACCGCCGAACTTGCTGTTTCAGCTGTGCGATCTCTTTCTGTTGTTCTTTGATCGCGTTGAGCATGGTCCAGAGGATCGGATCGCTTTTGACCATCAGATAGCCGGCGCTGTTCCGGGTCACAGCTTCAGGAATTATCTTCTGCAGTGACTGGGCCCCGAAGCCGATGTTTTCTCCCTCTAACTTAATTCCGAGAGGGTTGTTCGGCTTGTACTCATAGCGGATCGGCTGCAACTGCATTAGGGCCTTGAGCCCGGTGTTGTATCGGCCTTTGATGTTCTTCAAGCGCTCATCCGAAAAGACGTCCCAGGTTCCGCCACC
>JBDUCF010000105.1:0-8095 GCA_040003545.1 Pyrinomonadaceae bacterium
TACTACCGGGGCAGCCGATGACGACTCGCTGGCTGTCGATGAAGACAGCATCATTCGGACCGCGACAAGTCTGATCAGCGTTCCGGCAGTTGTGCTCGATCGCAACGGTCGCTACATCCCGAATCTCCACAAAGAAGACTTTCGCATCTATGAAGACGGGGTCGAACAGGAGGTGGCGTACTTCGCTCCCGTGGCAAAGCCATTTACGGTCGCGCTTATGCTGGACGCAAGCGGCTCGACTCAATCCCAATTGGCCCAACTTCGCGCAGCCGCCAACGCATTCATAAGTCAGCTGCGTCCTGACGATCGACTCTTGATAATGACCTTCGACGGCAGCATTCACATGTTGGCGGAACCGACGGACGTCCGTAGTATTCGGAAGACCAGGCTCCACATACCCGAAGTGACTGACGGCACGGTCCTCTACGATGCTGTGGATTTTGTCCTTAACACGCGCCTGGCGCACCTCCAGGGGCGTAAGGCGATCATTCTATTCACTGATGGGGTGGACATGAACAGCAGGTCGACCTACCAGCGAAACGTACGCGATGCGGAGGAGCAGGACGTTCTGATTTACACGGTGCAATACAACACACTGCCGCAACTTCCGGCGCGGCTGGCCGGCATAGCCAATGAAAAAGCCAGGGAAAAAGTCAAAGAGAGAATGTTGAAGAAGTATGCGGTAAGCGAGTCGTATATGCGCCAGTTGGCCGAGAAAACCGGCGGCCGCTTCTATCGAGCTGAAGGCCTGGCAGACACAGAACAAGCATTTGCAGCTATCACGGGCGAACTGGGAATGCAGTACAGTTTGGGATATTACCCAAAAGGCTCAGTCACTGCCGGCGCGCAACGAAGCATTAAGGTGAGTGTGCGCCAACCTAACCTCGTGGTGCATGCGCGCCAGAGTTACGTCTCTGGGGCGACGACCGGAAAGCCGACTGCTGGTGGAAGTTGATCTGCACCGACTCCTTTGGAATCAAGAGCTCCTGAGACCAGGTTTTTCCTGCCGCTAGATCAATTCGTTCTGCCCCCCTAATACTGAATCAAGCTGCCCTCTCGTTTCGCCTTGCGCACTGCGTGGCCGAAAACCCATAGCGAGAACGGAAGCAAAGCCACCAGAAAGATCAACAACGTAATCAGTGGCTCGCGAACTTGCGACAATCCCTGGCCCTCAAGCAGCACGCGCCGAATGCCATCCAGACCGTACGTGGGCGGAAGGATCCGCGAAATACTGCTGACAGTGTTGCCGGCGTACTGTGAAAGGAGCTGCGTGGGAAAAAACACCCCGGAGAAGAGCGCCGAGCCCGTGCCGAGAAATATGCCAAAGGGATCACCGCGCTTGAAAACCATCGCGAAGCTGGCGGAGAGAATTCCCAGGCAAGCCAGCACCGTCGTCGTCAGGACGAGGAAGAGCAGAGCCAGCAGGAAACTGCCCTGATAGTGCACGTCGAAAAACAGCCAGCCAAAAAACAGATACAGAAACGAAAAGAAAGTTGCCTGCACGAAGTCCCACGCCGAGCTAGCGACAATTACCGTCGGGACGCTGATCGGAGTCAAGAGGACGCTTTCAAGCGTGCCCTGCATCTGTTCCTGCCGAATAGCGTTTGCGAGGCTGGAAAAACCGGTCATGAAATAGTTCAATACGGCCAGTCCGGTCAGCCAGGCGGCCAACGGATTTCGCCATTGGGAAAATCTCGGATCGGCAAAGCCGACGAAAATCTTCGAAACAAAGAACATCGTCGTCACGACGATCAAGATTGACATCACCCGGAGAAAGAATTGCATCCGGTAACTAACTTCCAGGCGCAGATCCCGCACCAGAAAAGCGCGCACGCGTTGAAGAAAAAGGATGATGGATTGCATTGGTTCCGCCAGCTAATCGGGTTACAAGACAGACCGGAATGTCTGTCCTACTTGTCGTAGCTTTCAAGAACATCGAACAGCGTAGCGCGCTCGCTTTCGACTGCGCGAACGATGCCGCCACTTTGTTGCAAGACCTGCAGCACGCTGTCTAACAGTTCGTCACTACTTGCTCGAGAGAACTTAACTACGCAGTCCCCGTCGCGTGCACCCCTCTCAAGAATGAAGAACTGATTACCAAAAGCCCGGCCCAGAGCTCGCTCGGCGTCATCAGCGAGAAGCGAATTGAACGTAATCGTGACCCGCTCAGCCTCGGTGTGGAGCGAGCGCAAGGTCCGCGGCGTATCCAGCGCGCGAATGCTTCCTTTGCTGATTATCGCCACCCGTTCGCAGAGCTCCTCCACTTCTGCAAGATTGTGCGAAGTCAGCAGAACCGTCACCCTGGTGTCATCGCTCGCCAGCGACTTGATAAGCGCGCGCATGCGCGACGCTGCAAGCGGATCCAGAGAACGCGTGGGCTCATCGAGTAGCAACACCGGCGGGCTGGAAAGCATAGCGCGAGCGACAGCAAGTCGCTGTTTGTTCCCAGTTGATAACTCGCCAAAGCGGCGACGGGCCAGCTCTTCAATTTCAAACCGCACCAGTAATTCCGTGATTCTCTTCTTTGCCTGCGCCTCGCCGAGCCCGTAAAGTCTGGCGAAGAACAAAAGGTTTTGTTCCGCTGTCAACCTCCAGTAGAAACTTCTTTCTTCAGCAGTCGCAAGTCCGACTTGCCCGCGCACCTGCTCGTCCTCGCGCACGCTGTCGAAACCTTTCACTGTTACCGAGCCCAGGGTCGGCTGGACCAGGGTTGCGACGATCTTGGTGAGCGTGGTCTTGCCCGCGCCGTTGGGACCGATAAGGCCAAAGATTTCGCCTTCGCGAATCTCGAATGAAACGTCGCTCAGGGCCTCAACCGGGGGCTTAAACTTGCGGCGGAGCAGTTTCTTCAGACCCAGAAAGGGAACGGGATAGGTCTTTGAAATGTGATCGATGGAAACAGCTACCCGCCGCGGGGGCTGTTCCGCTGAAGATCCGCCTCTTGCCGATTCTTCTGTGATTTCGATTGAGGACATTGATGCAAAAAGATCGACCCGACCACAATCAGGCAGGAATGGAGGATCAGCGCTTTCTCTGGCGCGGATCGAGATACTCCCGCAGTCCGTCGCCGATGAAGTTGAATGCCAACACGGTCAACGCGATGGCCAGTCCTGGAAAAATCAGGGCATGTGGCGCGTTCTGAAGCGTTGATAGATCCCGCGCTTCTTCTATCATCACCCCCCAGGACGGGGCTGGCGGCGGCACGCCTAGTCCCAGGAATGAAAGAGAGGCTTCGGAGAGAACCGCTCCTGCCATTCCCAGACTGGCCTGCACAATAAGGGGCTGAATCGCGTTCGGCAGGATGTGGACAAAGAGTATGCGCGCGTCGCCGGCTCCGAGCGCGCGCGCGGCTTGAACAAAGTCATATTCCCGCACCTTTAATACCTGGCCACGAATCAGCCGCGCGTAGCCTACCCAACCGATAATGCAAAGCGCAAAGATCAGTTTGTTCAATCCAGCTCCGAGAAAAGCTACCAGCGCGATGGCCAGGAGCAATCCCGGAAAGGCGAGAAACACATTGAACACATAACCGGAAAGTACGCGATCGATCCAGCCTCCGTAGTAACCGGCGAGTGCGCCGAGTAAGGTACCGATGATCGCAGACACTGTCACAACGACAATGCCGACCCGCAACGAAATGCGGGCGCCGAAAACTACACGCGCAAAAATGTCGCGGCCAGTTGAGTCAGTGCCAAACCAGTGGGCCGCGGTGGGCGGAAGATAACGAAGAGAGAGGTTTGTCGCACCTACGTCCTGGGTGGCAATCCACGGGGCGCAAATCGCCACGATTAGCACCACTGCGACAATTCCGATTCCAATAATAGAGAGACGGTTCATAGAAGAAAATCACGAAACCCGTATTCGAGGATCGAGCCAGCGATAGATCATGTCCGTTAGCGAGTTCGCGGCGATGTAGGTGACACTGATTGCGAGCACGCAGCCCTGGACAATGCGATAGTCGCGTTTTCCGATGCCGTCCTCGACTAACAGTAGACCCAGGCCGGGCCACCCGAAAATTTTCTCCGTAATGATTGCCCCAGCCAGCAGTATTCCAAGTTGTAAACCGAGAATGGTGACAACCGGAATCAGCCCGTTCTTCAAAACGTGTTTGTAAACAACCTTGCGTTCACTTAGACCCTTTGCTCGCGCAGTGCGCACATAGTCTTCACCCAGCTCTTCAATAACTGACGATCGCACCATGCGCGTCAGAATTGCTGATAGTGCAGCGCCAAGGGTGAATGATGGCAGGATCAGATAGGTCCAGTCATCACGACCGTAGCCACCCAACCATCCCAGCTTCACAGAGAATACATAAATCAACATTGGCCCAATGACAAAACTGGGCAGACTAATCCCCAACAGAGCGAATACGGAGACCGCATTGTCCGTCAACGTGCCACGCTTCTTTCCGGCGATCACCCCCAGCGGGATGGCGATGGCGATTGCAATCAGGAGCGCGGCTAAGGCGAGTTCGATCGTTGCCGGGTAACGCTCCCGTATCAGCTCCACTACGGGGCGATCTGTGCGGAAACTTCGGCCCAGGTCGCCGTGAAGAAGGGAAGTCCAATAATCTGTGTAGCGATTCTGCCACCCGAACCAGCGAAAATGCCGGCTACCGTTTTCGTCTTCCGGAAAAGAAAAGAAGAAGGGCGGGCGATCCAGTCCGTGCTTTTGGCGAAACTGTTCGAGTTGATCGGGCGTGGCTTGCTCGCCAAGCACGGCCACGGCAGGGTCGCCGGGTACGAGTTCGACGAGCAATGTCACCAGTGAAACCACGGTCCATACCACCAGGACCAACATGGCGACACGGCGCACAAGGCCGAATATCTTGCGCTTCATAACGGGGCGCGGAAGCCAGACACTACATCATCAGACTGAAAATCGGCGGGATGATAGCAGATTGCCTTGAGGCGCGGCGATACAAGATGGAGGTGGTGCGCAGTTTACTCTAGCGCTTAGGATCAGGTAGGTCCAAAAAAAACGTAGCCCGACGGAATTCGCCTTTATCGGTTTTGAGTGCGGCCCCGACAACCACACTCGGAATCGTGCCGGCTGAATCCTTCGGACTACGCTTTATGGTTGCAGTATTTACTGATTGTTTGCTCTGCAACCAAACTCAATTATCGTCACGGGTAGATGCTATAACCGCTTCCCCAGATGAAGCGCGGCTACTCCGCCCGTGAGGTTTTCCCATTCAACATCTGCAAAGCCGGCATCGTGCATCAACGCCGCCAGGCCAGCTTGATCGGGAAACCGCGAAACGGAATCAGGCAGATACTGGTAAGCGCTTTGCGAGCCGCTCAATAGACCGCCGATCCGCGGCAAGACGCGCCTGAAATAGAACTCAAAAAGCCGGCGAAAGTAGCGGGCTTGCGGCCGGGAGAATTCCAAAATAGCCAACCAGCCGTCGGACTGCAGCACCCGTCGCAGTTCACTTAAGCCTTCGCCGGTGTTCGCCAAATTGCGCAGACCAAAGGCGATCGTCACAGCCTGAAACGTGCCATCGGCAAACGGAAGGTCCAGAGCGTCACCCTCGACGAAAGCCACTCGGTCCGTCTTACCTCCCGCTATTTCAAGCATTGGCCGGCAGAAATCCAGCCCGATAATTCGCGCGCCTGTCGTTTCAAACAACTGAATACTCAAGTCCCCCGTGCCGCATGCAACGTCGAGAACCCGCGCCCCGGGAGCCATCTTCTGGCCCAGCCTCGAGGCTATAACCCGCCGCCAATGCCTGTCAGTATTAGCTGACAAAAGGTGGTTCAACAGATCGTAATGGCTGGCGATGCCGGCAAACATCTGCCGCACGCGCGCGCCGTGATCCGCTGACGTGGCGGTTTTCTGATCGGACGCAGTTAAGCCCATGCGGAGTTACGGTTGGTTGCAGATGCCTTGCAAACAATTTGCAATTGTCAGGGGGTTTTAGCAGGCGCCGGAGGCGCAGACTTGCTCGAAGGATCGCCCAGTATCTCGATCTTGCCCAACGGCGACAGGTTTTGCTTCATCTCGTCGTAGCTGCCGAGTATGACTGTGGCGATTTGATTGTCTTTGAAGAGGCGCATCGCAACATTTTTGACATCATCTGGTGTCACTGCGCGAACGGAACTTGCCGATCCCGCAAAGGAACTCAGTTTGAATGTCTCGGCGTCCAGCCACAAGCTCGCTACCGAACCTGGCTGCGAAGCTTGCCTGATAGCTTCTGCGTTCGTTTCGTTGCGAGCGCGTTCGATTTCAGCGGCGGATGGAGGCGTTGTTACCAAAGAGCGAATGACGGCTTGCGCAGCGACGATCGCTTTCGCCGCATTCGCATTCTTTACAGTGGCTCCTAAGACGAAAATGCCGGGCAGCATGTGCACTTCATGCCGCGCGAATATTGGCGAGCGGGAGAGTTCTGGTAAAGCAGCCTGCCATCGTTCGCGGGCAATAACAGCAAGCAGGCTCGCCGCAACGTAGTCGCGGTCGGCCCGAGCCAGCCCACGGGTGGCAAGCCGAACCTCAGCATCCGCAAAACCAGGTTGATTCACTATCAGAGGCCGAAGATCGGGCGCCTCCGGCTGGCGAAATGTTGCAGGCACAGCGCGATCACTCTTGCGCCAGTTTCCCAGGAGTTGGCGCAGCGTGCGCATCATTCGGCGCTCATCCAGGCTGCCGATCACTACGAGTGTGGCGTTGTCGGCATTCAGGAATCGATCGCGAGCCAGCATCAGATCTCCACGATCGATTCGGCTAACTGACTCAGCCGATCCCGCGGCTGGCCGGCCATAGGGAAACTCTCCGAACAATCGGGCGGCGATTGCCCGGTCCGCGACCAGTGAAGGCAAGACACTGGCCTCGCGCAGCACTTTGGTCCTTGCTTCGCGCAGCTTGGCCACATTTTCCGGGGACAATGGTGTTGCGACCAAAGCGTTGTGGAGCATTTCCACCATCCGTTCAAACCCTCTGGCATGGCCCGACATCGTGATGGTTATCGCATCGTAATCAGTAACGACTTCGAGGCGTCCACCAAGCTCGTCGGTGAAATACTGACGCGTTTCGGCGTCAGGAAAGAGCGCGTCGCCAAGCAACGCCATCATGCCCGCCTTGCCCGCAAGGTCAAATGCCGCGCCGCTATGGATGCGCATCTTCAACAGGACGTCCTGGTCGCCGGGCCGCTGCCATACCAGAATCTGCAGCCCGTTCAGCAATTGTTGCCGGGCTGGCTCCTGAAAGTAGGGGGTTTGGGCCGGGAGACTGCTGGCCGCCAGCACGATTGAGAGAACGGCCAACACCGCCCGCGTGCGTGGGGAGGCTGAACGCGAAAGCGATTTATTCATAAAGTGTCGAAAAAAGTCTGAAAAATCGAAGGAACCGCGTATGGGCGCCAGTGGCAATCCGCTGCCATTAAGAGTTTTCAATTCCATGGGGGTCGAGCTGGGATGCAACGAAAAACAGTTTAGATGCCGCTCCTGCGAGCGTCAACCGTTTGGCCGAATATCGCATCCAAGCTTCGGCCAAACGGGCTCTTGGTCTGATTCTGGGCGGCTTTCGCCGAAAAAGGAACGTCAGGACAGCTTGTATTACGGCGGCGAGCCTGGGTCGCGGGATGGGCAAGCAACAAAGGTTGTAATCGTTGCGTATCTTTTTGGCAGTTCGCAGTAATAATCAGTAGGAAGCAATTTCCTACAGGATCGAGTGCTTTGATTGCCTGATAGAGACACAGACGAGCGGCTGCTTGAAAGAGCGGCATCCGGCGACGAAGCGGCTTTTGACATTCTATATTTGCGGTACCGCGATTTGATTTTCCGGTTTGCGTTCAGGTTCGTTGGATCTGCTGCGGCAGCCGAAGATGTAACGCATGATTGCTTCTTGAGTTTGATCAAGCAACCCGGACGCTTCAAGCCAGAGCGAGGTTCGTTCCGCACTTATCTATACGCTGCAGCGCGGAACCTGTCATTGAAGTATTTCAATACGTCAGGCCGGGAAGCCGCGATAGATGATATTGCGGAAGAGCCGGCGGCTCCCGACCGGCAACACCCGATGCGGAAGGTGCTCGATGAGGAGTTGTCATCAAGAGTGCAGAGCGCAGTAAGAAATTTGCCACCGCTACAGCGGGAAGCAC
>JBDUCF010000106.1:0-8037 GCA_040003545.1 Pyrinomonadaceae bacterium
ATGGCGCTTACACGAATGCCCCACGCTTGAAGAATCCACCGAACGATGCGCGCGACATGGCGGCTACGTTGAAAGCACTGGGCTTTGAGGTGTCGAGTGGGATCAATGTCAGCCAGCGAGACATGAAGCGTTTGATTCGAGAGTTTGGGCAAAAACTCAAAGCAGGCGGCAACGGCCTCTTCTATTATGCCGGGCACGGTGTGCAGTCGAAAGGACGCAACTACCTGATTCCCGTCCCCACAACGGAGGTCTATCAGCGCACGATCACTTATTATTAGCCCGCTGCCAGAGCTTAAAACCAAAGAATCGATTTTTGAAGCGCAGAAAATCATCCGAATGGATAAGGAGACCCTGTATGTCAATCAATCAATTAACGAAGTCAAGTTTCGCAGGCACGATCGGGCGATTCAGCGTGATCGTCTTCATGCTGACCTGCATTGGTTCAGTAGCTGCCTTTGCACAGGCCGCAGGTACGATCCGCAAAAACCCCAACGGGATGGAATTTGCATATATTCCTGCAGGTTCGTTTCAGATGGGTGACAGTAACAATGGTCCAATTCACGCAGTCACAATTAGCCAGGGGTTTTATTTGGGGAAAACGGAGGTCACACAGGCCCAATGGGTGGCTGTCATGGGTAGAAATCCGAGTCATTTCAAAGGAGGTAATTTGCCGGTTGAAATGGTCAGTTGGGTAGATGTGCAGGGTTTCATCAGGAAGTTAAACGCCAGAGGGAATTGGACGTATCGATTGCCAACGGAAGCGGAATGGGAATATGCCGCGAGAGCAGGAACGACAGGAGACTATGCCGGTAATGTAAATTCAATGGCGTGGTTTGACGCAAATTCAGGATCCAAGACACACACAGTCGCGACCAAAGAGCCGAATGCGTGGGGGTTATATGATATGCACGGGAATGTCTGGGAGTGGACGGCAGATTGGTTTGGCGAATATGCGAGTGGAAGCGTCACGGATCCGAAAGGGGCAGTAACCGGCTCGAGGCGCGTCCAACGCAGCGGTTGCTTTCACCTCTTTGATTTCTTCTCTGGGTCGGCGTACCGGAACGGGGTTGATCCGTCGGCCCGTAGCAACGACCTCGGCTTTCGTATCGCGGCCCGCGTAAAGTGACACTCGGTACCCTATTGAGACGAAGATAAGCAAGAGAGCAGTGGAAACCGGTATGCAACTCGAACCAAGCCGGCGCAAGAGTGTGATCCTGTCGTTGCTTGACGGCTTGAAATGTTTTCCAGGGGATAAACCAATGAAAATAAGAAGCAAAAATCTGATCGTGGTGGTTTTCTTGATAATTCTAAGCGCCAATTTTGGTTTTAGCCAGACGCCACGAACGGCAGAGGATTATTTTAACCGGGGAATAGAATACGGAAAGAGCGAAAAGTTTGCCGAAGCCATTGCCGACTTTACAAAGGTCATTCAACTAGAGCCTGAGAACGCCGGCGCCTATTTTAACCGGGGCTTTGCTTACGATGCCCAAGGTAAAACCAATCTAGCTATCGCTGACTTTAGCAAGGCTATTCAGATCGATCCTCAGGATCCCGATGCTTATTCAAGCCGGGGAAATGCTTACTACAGTCTGGGTAAATACGGCTTAGCGATAGCCGATCATACTAAGGCTATTGAACTGGAGCCGCAGAATGCCAAACCATACTTCAACCGCGGTGTTGTTTACAATGCGCAGGATAAATACGACTTGGCGATCTCCGACTTCGCTAAGGCCATCCAGATCGATCCTCAAGATGCCATCCCGTACTATGATCGGGGAATCGCTTACAATGCCCAGGGTAAATACGACCTGGCGATCGCCGACTACACCAAAGCGATCCAACTTAGCCCTCAGGACGTCGATTCATTTATTAATCGGGGGATCGTTTATGGTGAGACCGGTAACCTCGAGTCAGCCATTGCGGACTTTACAAAAGCGATTCAAATTGACCCCCGGAAGGCCGACGCATACGGAAATCGAGCTAACGCCTATTGTTTGTCGGGCAAAAAACTCCTCGCAGAAGCAGACGAAAAACGGGCGATCGAATTGGGCGGAAGCATACTAGAGAAATGTAAGTAGGGATTACACTGACTCTGTAACAAGCGTAACTGAAGCACTATGAAATTCAAGCAAAGCTGTCACCGGCTTTTAATGCTGCTGGCTCTTCTCGGAACCGTACTGGCGGTAACCGTCAGCGTTTCGGCCCAGCCGGGAGACCTGGCGGAGGCACTGCGGCTCAATGAGCAATTCGTCAAGTTACTCGGAGAGGGCCGGTATGACGAGGCCTTACCTATTGCAAAGCGCTCGCTGGCGATCTATGAACGAAAATTGGGACCGGAACATCCCAGCGTCGCCACAGCGCTCGACAACCTGGCCGTGCTTTATGTTGAAAGAGGCGAGTACGAACTTGCCGAGCCTCTTTATCTCAGAGTAATCGCGATCGATGAAAAGACGCTCGCGGCGGACGATCCTGATCTCGCCACGTCGCTAAATAATCTCGCACAATTATATCGACGGAAGCGTGACTTCGCACGCGCCGAACCGCTGTATCAAAGAGCTTTGACGATATATGAGAAAAAACTCGGAGCGGAACATCCCAACGTAGCCACGGCCCTTGATAATCTGGGATTGCTTTATCGGATCAAGGGCGAATATGACCGCGCCGAGCTGCTGCATCAGCGGGCTTTGCGGATCAGAGAAAAAGCGCTTGGTCCCGACCATCCCGATGTCGCAGGGTCACTCGGCAATCTGGCCGGGCTATACCTGGACAAAGGCGATTACGGACGCGCCGAGTCGATGTATCAACGCGCGCTGGCGATTAGCGAGAAAAGACTGGGCGCAAACCACCCGGACGTTGCATCATTACTCAACAATCTGGCCAGGCTATACCTGGACAAAGGCGATTACGAACGCGCCGAGTTGATGTATCAACGCGCGCTGGCGATCAGCGAGAAAGTGTTGGATGCCAACCATCCTGATGTCGCCGCATCGCTTAACAATCTTGCCGGGCTGTACTTGACGATTGGTGACCTTGACCGGGCCGAGCCGCTGCTTCAGCGGGCGCTGGCGATCTGCGAAAAAGCTTTCGGGCCGGAACATCCGAATGTCGCAACTTCACTAAACAACCTGGCCTCGGTATACGAAAAGAGGGGCGATTATGCACGCGCCGAATCAATGTATCAACGCGCGTTGAAAATAAACGAGAAAACCTTTGGTGTTGAGCACCGTGATTTCGCAGAGTCGCTCAACAGTCTTGCATTGCTTTACTACGGAAAAGGCGACTACTCCCGTGCCGAGCCGCTGTCGCAACGCGCCCTGGCGATCAGAGAAAAGGCTCTGGGTGCCGACCATCCGGATGTCGCCGCAGCGCTCAGTAATTTGGCCGCGATGCATGCGGCGCTGGGTAATTATGAACGGGCAATTATCGATAACTCTCGCGGCGCGGATATTCGCGAAAAAAATCTTGCTCTGGTCCTTGCCACCGGCTCGGAAAAGCAAAAGCAGTTTTATCTCGACACCATTTACGGCGAGACCAACAGGATCGTCTCGCTCAATGTTAAAGAAGCTCCCAAAGATGTTGCAGCGACCCGGCTGGCGTTAACGACGATCTTGCGGCGCAAAGGACGGGCCCTGGATGCGATGAGCGATCAGATCGCGGCGCTGCGTCGCCGCGCCACGACGGAGGATCAAAAACTGCTCGATCAACTCGCCGCCGCCCGCTCGGAACTGGCTAACTTGCAGCTTGTTGGCGCGGGTGGCAATCTAACGCCCGCCGCACGGCTGGCACAAATCGCTAATTTGACGGAAGAAGTGGAAAAGCTTGAAGCAGCCATCAGCCGCCGGAGCGCCGAGTTTCGCGTTGAGGCGCAGTCCGTCACTTTGGCGAATGTGCAAGCGGCGCTGCCCTCAGACGCTGCCCTGGTCGAGATATTCTCATATCCCCCTTTCAACAACACGGCAAAAGGAGATATGCCATCGTCTGGCCCCGACCACTATGTCGCTTATGTCGTGCGGAGGGAGGGTGAGCCGCAGTTCGTGGACCTTGGCAAAGCGGCGCCCATCGACGCTAACGCCGAGGAACTGAGATCTGCACTTGCACCGGACGCTTGCTTTGCCGAGAAACGTAAGCTCAAGCAGGACACAACGCAATGTCTTGATGTAGATGCCGCAAAGCAGGCGGCTCGGGCCGTTGATGAAGAGACTATGCGGCCGGTGCGTGCATTGCTTGGCAATGCAAAGCATATTTTCCTCTCGCCCGACGGCGCGTTGAATCTGATCCCATTTGCGTCTCTCGTCGATGAAAACGGCAAATACCTGGTCGAAAGTTACACGCTGACTTATTTGACCAGCGGGCGTGATTTGCTGCGCTTGCAAATCGCCGGCGAGAGCAAAGACCCACCGACCGTCTTAGCGAATCCTCTCTACAATCTGAACAACGCAACGGCGACTCAAGCGTTAGGAACACAAACCGCCAAGCGCGATGCCGAGTTTCGCCAATTGGATTTCACTAAGCTGCTTTACCCGCCGCTTTCCGGGACGGCGAAGGAAGCCACCGCGCTCGCTACGTTGATACCCAACGTGCGCGTGTGGACTGACAAACAGGCGACCGAAGCCGCGCTGAAAGGCGTCAGCCGCCCGCGCATTCTGCACATCGCGACGCATGGATTCTTTCTTCCAGACCAGCCTCAACCAGTCGCAAACAGCGGCGGGCGCCAGTTAATCCAGCAAGAAGCCCAGGGGGACTCGGTAGGGTTAAAGAATGAGAATCCGATGCTGCGTTCGGGTTTGATTCTGGCGGGCGTGAACCAACGCTCCAGCGGCGCAAATGAAGATGGAGTGTTGACCGCCGCCGAAGCCGCTGGGCTGGATCTGTTCGGCACGAAGTTAGTTGTTTTGTCTGCGTGCGAGACCGGTATTGGCGAAGTACACAACGGCGACAGCGTCTATGGCTTGCGTCGCGCGCTGGTGCTTGCCGGCAGCGAAAGTCAGGTGATGAGTTTGTGGAAAGTGTCGGACGAAGGCACGCAAGAGTTGATGGCCGATTACTACACGCGCCTGCAACGCGGTGAAGGCCGGACGGAGGCGTTGCGACAGGTCCAGTTGGAAATGATTCGCGGCGAAAAGCGAAAGCACCCGTTCTACTGGGCCAGCTTTATCCAGTCGGGCGCGTGGACGGCTATTGAATGAGGGAAGAGGCGCTAACTGAAGCAGGCTTCTTGAAAGTCGTCCGGGAAATTCAACTTTCCATTATCAGAAGGAGCACACCATTGAGATACATCCTTGTAGTAGCACTCGTAATCACGGCAGCCGGCTGGGACACAATCCGGATGCAAGCGTTGGCTGAAAGCGCGGCGGCAGGAGGACGTGGGTCTTTAACAAAGACCACGGGCACGCCATTGGCGCAAAAGCCAAATCGGCGCGGCCCAAAGTCTGTGCCAAATCCTTTATCAAAGAATTACAAAGGGTTCGTCGTCAAAGTCAACTCAGTCGAAGCGGGCGATTCATTCACGGACCCGCTCACACACGACCCTATCACTGCCCTCAAAAAGGAAAAAGAGGTTGTGAAAGTTAACATCAGCGTCAGGTCCCTCGGGAAAGAGATGAACCTCGAACTCAAGCGATTTGGATTGATTGGCGTTGATGGCACTGAGGGCAGCCCCGGTGTCAAAGACGTCCTGTTGATGTTCTACCCTGATCGCCTTGAGCAAACGAAAGATGTTTTCTTTGCGATCAAAAAAGGAACTGAGTTGAAGGTTTTTGAGATCGACGACTTGTCATTCGATCTAACCAAGATCAAAGTAAAGAGAAACGGAGTACAACCTTAGGACGAACGCCGATGCGACAAGGCTCCGGCTGATCTTCTATCGGCGCGAAACGGAAATAACGATCGTTACTATGGCACTTAAGATTCTGCCGGCGTAACCTTGACGGCGCTAATGTCAAAGGAAAGGGTGCCGAGTTTAAGCGTCTTGAGACGACTGCCCTTCTTAATCGTAAAAACAATACTGAGCTCTGGGTTTTCTTGAGAGAAGTTCAGCGACTTTTTGCCGTTTACATAGTTCATGATCGTCGAGTAACGAAAAGGCCCCTGCTTGAGGCCTTCCCCGGTTCCGCAGGCGAGCAGCGCGGGTTCGCCCTTCACTCCCTTTGCCCCAATGAGCTCGAAATGCTCAAAGAATACACCGTCCTCTTTTCCTTTGCGCTTAGCGCTGACATAGACGACTATGAACTCATCGCCTGCGGAAGCTGTTAGATGTACCTTAGCCGCATTGTCGTCCCATGACTCACTCCTCTCTATGGCCTCCACTGTTATCGCAAACCCTTCATAAGTCTGCGTCAATAGGCTTCTACTGGTTTGTGGCTTCGATGGCTTACGTTTTTGTGCCGCGTCTGCGACCTGCCCGCAGGGGCGCACATTGAGGCCGTCATAGTAAAGCGCCGTGCCAATTATTATGGCAGCGATTGGCAGAGTTCGTTTCATGTAGCCCATCCTTCGACGTTGGCGTATGGCAGGAAGAACAAAGTCGCGTCCTTAATATGTTAGGTCGAAACCTAAGTCAAGTTTAATCATTGTGCTTGCCGGTAAGAGAGTCGCTCAACCTCAGTCCTTTTTGAGGGGAGAAGATTAATGAAACAGATCGGATGGGTTATCGTTGTGCCGTCGACTCTGCTGTCTCTGACTTGCAAGCGCGCGAATTGTAAACAACTCATTGTCCCCTTAGCGGCGAGCGGTTATCATCACCTGTTGGTATTTGGAGGAAAGAATGAGCCCCGTCTCAAAGCTAATCAGTCGGCCGCTGTGTACGCTGGCCGCAAGCATGGCAATGGTCAGCGTGATCTCATTTACTTTCCGAGCAACGGCCCAAGCCCAGGAAGAAGGCACGCGACAGATCGTGCTGGATGAATTCACGAAGAATCGTCCGCCAAAGGCCGCCACCACCGCGTCCTCGCCTTCAACTCAGGCATCCCGAACACGACACCCCCAGTCATCCACGAACCGTGCGGCCAAACGCCCGACGTATCGACGCGCCACCGCGCCGATCACCGTTGCATCAACTCCGTCGAAACAGCCTGCGACGACGAAAGAGTTGGGCATTACCGTCTGGAGACTGCGGCAGTCGAAACAAAATGAAAGTGGCGCACGATTGCTGGTGATGGAGAGTTCGCAATCCAGCCAGTGGACGCCGGAACGCATAGAAATTGACACGCCGCTTAGCGTTGGTGACCGCGTGCGTATTAGCGTCGAGTCTCCACGGCTTGGTTATCTCTACGTCATCGATCGCGAGCAATACGCGGATGGGTCGCTGGGCGATGCTTATCTGATCTTTCCTACCCAACGAACACGTGACGGCGATAACAGAGTACGGCCCGGAAAGCTGATCGATATTCCCGCACAGGAAGATAATCCGCCTTATTTCACGCTGGTGCCGAGTGTGGACCGCAACGACCAGGTCGCTGAAATCTTGAGCGTTATTGTCACGTCAGATCCTATCGAGCACTTGCCGATAACCGACAAGCCACTCAAGGTCTTGAAGTCGGACATCGCGAAATGGGAAAAGACGTGGTCGAGTGAAATCGAGCGATTCGAGATGGA
Source organism: Pyrinomonadaceae bacterium (assembly GCA_040003545.1). Taxonomy (GTDB): domain Bacteria; phylum Acidobacteriota; class Blastocatellia; order Pyrinomonadales; family Pyrinomonadaceae; genus DASXRU01. Next base: position 7,594 of record JBDUCF010000106.1, read on the forward strand.
AGGCGGCGCCGGCAGGGCCTGGACCAATGAAGAAAAAGCCGCCAGCGCAACTTCATCCTCAAGACTTCTGACGCAGGAAGAACCCGCGCCGCAGACTGTCTATCGCATTGCCAGCAGAAACAAGGATGTAGTTCTCGTAACCATACCGCTGCGTTACGGACGGTTTCCGGCTCAGTGAATAATGATTCGCAAAGATTAAGAGCCAGATGCTCGTCGATTCATTTGCACTCCCGCGCTAACATTTCTGCCATAATCACACCTCGGGTTAAACCTTTAGCTCGTTGTATGGTTGAAGGTAAGAAACGCAGAGGTAGCTACAAATGGGACGGCAGAGATTCTTTCGCCCGCTAATGCGGGCTTGAATCTGCTAGCGTAAACACGCTTAGGACCTCACCCAACCCTCTCCCAAATGAGAGGGCGGTTGCCGCTGCACCCCCCGCAACC
>JBDUCF010000107.1:0-8023 GCA_040003545.1 Pyrinomonadaceae bacterium
CGCCAGCAGTTTTTGAATCTCGCCCACCAGGTAAAGCGAACCGGTCACGCACACAACTCCCTCGGGCGGTGTTTGCGCCAGTGCATTGCGGAGCGCCTCATCCGCAGAAGTAGCAAACGTAATTTTGCCGGGCGGAAAGCCGGCAGGCATTTCGCGTAAGAGCGTGTCGGCATTGGCTGCGCGTGGATTGGCAATTGTCGTTAGGATTACCTGGTCTGCAAGCGGCAGCAATGTCGCCAGCATCTCGCGAAGACTCTTATCGCGCATTGCTCCGAAGACTAGTGTTATGGGGGCGTCGATGAATTCGTCACAATAAGCGCGCAGCGCAAGTGCGGCTGCCGGGTTGTGCGCGCCGTCCAAAAGAATGCGCGGACGTCCCTGGTAAAATTCGAGCCGGCCGGCGTGCCTGGTGCTCTCGACTCCTTCAACAATTGCCTCGTGTGAAATAGCGAAGCCCTGCTCGCTAAGAGTCTCCGCAAGGGCGATAGCAAGCGTAGCGTTCGTGATCTGGTGGCGGCCAGGCAAGGCGAGTTGCACGTCCGAGTAAGAATCGCGAGGGCCCTTGAAGTTTACGCGAAAGCGTCCGTCCTCAGTGGCCCCGACGACCGTGGCGTCGCCTTCCAACAGCCGCGGCGTAACTCCGGCGGCGTCGCATTGACGAAGGATTATCGCCAGCACCTCAGGCAGTTGCGGACCAATGATCACATTCGTCCCCGGCCGAATGATTGCTGCCTTTTCCGAGGCGATTTCCGCCAGCGTCTCTCCCAGATATTCCTGATGATCCATTGCGATTGGCGTAAGGGCGACGGTGCGCGCGCCGGCAGCCGTCGTCGCATCAAGCCGGCCGCCAAGCCCGGTTTCAAGAATTGCCAATTGCACGCGCGCTTCACGAAAAGCCAGCAACGCGATAGCTGTCATGTGTTCAAAGAAAGTCGGAAGCGTCTCCAGTTGCTTGTCTTGAACCAATCTCTCCGCTGTTTGTCGCACCAGCGCGGTCAGCCGGGCGAAGTCATCGCGCGTGATCTGCCGGCCATTAAGGTTGATTCGTTCAGTAATTGAAACAAGGTGCGGCGAGGTGTAAAGCCCGGCATCGATATTGGCAGCGCGGCAAATCGCATCGAGGACCGCGACGGTAGAGCCCTTGCCGTTCGTCCCGGCGATCTGGACTGCTGGAAACTCGTGCTGCGGATCGCCAAGAGCTTCGAGTAGCCGCGCGATGTTTGCCAGGCCGAGCTTCATCGTCAGGGTCTCATGGCCCAGGCTTAGCAGATAATTAGCGGCTTCTTCGAAGGTCATTTGAAGTTCCAGTTGGCTCTGCACAAAAAGAAAGACTTGTCACGTCAAGTTCCTATTTCAAGCGCCAAGGGCGCGAAATGTAAAAGCCTGAGCCAACGGCCCAGGAGTAGCAGAAAGAAAGCCCTGGCGCTGAAAGCGCGAAATCGTGCGGGTCCATGCAACCAGTTCTGTCTGCCCAACTCGATGGCGCGCTTTCAGCGCTTAGATGACGGTTGCGCACTATGACAGAGGCCGTTGGCCTGGGCTTTTGCATTTCGCGCCGTTGGCGCTTAAAGCGACCACCCTACTCTTTTGTGCGAAGCCCTTCCAGGCTTCTAACACCGTTGAAACGGGCGGTGTCACTTCGTAATCGCCGGACACCGCACTGAAGTGCGGTGTTAATGAGAATTTCAAACTGCCTGCTACTACAATTCGCCGCTGATAGGAGGATAGTCCAGACTGGGCGTTTTTTATGGTAGGGCGAAGACTCGGGGCTTCAAACCGGGAAACGGATTTGCGCTTCCTGCGATTGGGTTGCGGCTGTCTGGGTCTGGCGGCTGATGTCGGGATTCATCATGAAGTCCAGCAGCTTGATAATGAACTCGCGCATTTGGCGCCGGTCAACGATGTCATCGACCATGCCGTGCGCCAGTAGGAACTCAGAGCGCTGAAAATCCTTTGGCAGTTTCTGGCGAATCGTTTGCTCGATCACGCGCGGCCCGGCGAAACCAATCAATGCCTTCGGCTCAGCGATGATCGTGTCGCCGAGCATGGCAAAGCTGGCAGTGACGCCGCCGGTGGTGGGGTCGGTGAGCACGGAGATAAAGGGCAGACGCTGTTCGTCCAGGTCAGCGAGAGCGGCGGCGATCTTGGCCATCTGCATTAGGGAGAACGTTCCTTCCTGCATACGCGCGCCGCCGGACGCGGCAAAAGTGACAACTGCGCCGCGTTCTACTATCGCTTTTTCAATTAGGCGCGTGACTTTTTCGCCCACTGCCGATCCCATTGAGCCGCCGATGAACAGCATATCCATCGCGCCGGCAAAGACGCGATGCCCGCCGACTTTCCCGCGAGCGGTCACGATTGCTTCCGGCAGTCCGGATACCTCGCGTGCTTGCTTCAGGCGTTGGGGATAAGGTTTTTTGTCCACGAACTCCAGCGGATCGGCCGAGATCACTTCGGCATCCATCTCCTCGTAGTGACCGTCATCGAAGAGCATTGCCAGCCGGTCGTAGGCCCCCAGACGGAAATGGTAGCCGCACTTGGTGCAGACCTGGAGGGCTTCCTCCAGCTCCCGCTTGTAGAGATGCTCGCCGCACTCTTCGCACCGGACGAAGACGTTTTCCGTGCGTACTACGCGCTCTTCGGCGGGAACCGGCTCGATTTTTTGATCCTTTTTTCTAAACCAGGGCATAGCTTCTCTCGACGTTCAGAGCCCGGTCGGGGTTTTTGGCTGCGAATGTTGAAGTGTCCAAGAGGTTAGCATATGAAGCGGAATCGTAAAAGGAGGGAGCTTCGAGGTGGTTGTGAGATGGACTCAACTAGGTAGTTGGAGTTGCAAACTGGCATCTTTAATTCTTCACTACTACTCTGAGAAAAAGACGTAAGTGGCCAAAACCGAGTGGAGCCCTCCCGTCCTTTACGGGGCGGAATCAGATGGCATGAGCACTTGATTAGTTGCGTTACAATGAGGTCTATATAACCCAGCGCTTCAATTCATTCGGGCGAGGGCGACTGTCGGTTCTGAGATGACCGTCATTCGAATCGGCGGCCCGAAGCTTGATTTTGTGAGGGGGTTGGCAGACGATGCGAGCGGGAAAGAGTACCATCTGCATTAATCGCAGCCGCGAGGTAAAAACAACATTCGAGATGGCTGGTTGAAGTTATGAAAGCGAAAAACCTCCAGGGTCGAATTGCGTTGCTCTTAGTGGCCGCCATCTTCTTCGCGAATCCCTCGTTTGCGCAGAGTCAGGCTTCCCCGCCTCAAGAACCATCTCCGGTATCGTCGCAAGTAAACTCGCCACGCCCCCAGGGTTCACCCGCGAAACGAGACGAGGCTACGCTTGATACGCTGTTTGCCGCCGATAGCTACAAACTGTACGGCGAGGTGCGAATGGTCGGTCAATTGGTGCGCTCACCGGGTGTGGCGGAGATTCTCGAACCAATCTTGAACCTATCGAGCCCGCCTGATGACTTCAAGACACTGATCCGATTTCTCAACACAAATGCCGACGCGCTGGCGACTTCGCGAATATTGTTTGCCGCCATGCCCGCGCGTAGTGGGCTGCCGCAAACAATAGCGGCGATCGAATTGCCGTCGGCGGAAGAAGCTCAGAAATTTGAACCGAAGTTACAGAAGCTGCTGCCGGTACTTTTCCCGACCCCAAGCCCGACTCCAACACCAACACCGTCGCCAACATCGTCATCAAAGCCAATAGCGACTTCGTTACCGGCGCCATCGCCCACGCCTGCGAATTCATCTTCGCCGAATAAGTCCGACGAAAACCAGTCGACGGTAATGGCCGACCCGGTTCTCATGAGGCCTGGCCAGCCGGGCGCAGCGGCGGTTGCGGTGATCGACGAAAAGAAAGGGCCTGAGGGGCCGCCCTTCCTTATCAGGCGCTCCGGCTCGCTGGTTCTGATTTCGGACATTCCCTTCACCTTCAGGAACTTGAGACCTGCGGGCAGTAAGTTGCTAAGTGAAGATCAAAACTTTCGCGTGGCGCGGGACCGCTTTTCTTCTGAGCCGCTATTTCTTTATTACAATCTAGGGCTTGAGGATCGAAACAAGTCGCAGCAGGTCGCGGTCGCGACTTCGGATGGCGCAACTCTCCACGTCGAGGAAATGCCGCAAACCAGTAGGGAAGAGACAACTGTTGAATCAAAGCCCGAAACAAATCCGGAGGCGCAGCCTGCGAGTCCAGACGCTTCGCCGTCCCCTGATAGTTCGCCGTCAAACGAGGATCCTGCGGTGATGCCACCGCGGGATTCGGTGGCCCAGCTGTCGGCCGTCGCGGTACCAGCACAGCCTGAACCAACGCCCGATCCCACTGACCCATTTCTATCTTCTCTATTTGGCGCGTTCGGAGTGAGCGAGCCGGAGTGGCCCGAAGCTCTTGGCGTGGCGCTCTCGTTTGAAAGCGACTCGTACATCGTTCGCATGATCCTGATAGATCCTCCGGACAAGAAGACCACTCCCATCCCTTTTCTACCTCAGCTGATTTCCGGCCGTGCGTTAGCGGCTGAAGCTCCTTCGGTATTGCCCGCCGACACAGAATTCTTTGTCAGCGCTTCGCTTGATCTTCCCCGAATGTACGCCGCCCTGCTTCAGAATCTGCAGAAGATGAATACAGTCCAAACAGGTTATTCGCGTTCACAGCCGGGAGAAAAACCCGTCGAGTCTACGGACACGGCTGCCACGGAGAGGGCATTCGAAAAGAAGTATGGCTTCAAGATTAAGGAAGAGTTGCTGCCGGCTTTGGGAAACGAGGTTGCGGTTGGAGGTACGCTTCAGTCTCTGGGACTAGCCGGCGCGTTTGGTATGGCGTCGCCGCCGCCGCAAGCCACACCGTCTCCCAGCCCACCCGGCTCGTCTCAGTTGGGACAGGGCCAAGCGCCTGGCATCACCGGCGGCCAGGCCCCGACCAGTCCGGTTTTTCTAATATCAGTAAGGGACAGAGAAGCGGTAAAAGGTTTGATTCCGCGCTTGTTGGACGCGATGGGAATGAAAGCCCTGAGCCTCGTCGCGCAGACCGAGAAACGTGATGATACGGAAACGGTGACCTACGCCGGCGTCCTGTCTTACGCATTCGTAGACAAGTTTCTGGTGCTCTCGCCGGATGTCGCGGCTATCCGACATGTAGTTGATTCATACGTGGCTCACGAAACGCTGGGTTCGAACAGCGCCTTTCGAACCTTCACGCGCTGGCAGCCTCGGGAAATTCAGGCGCAGGCCTACGTGGCGCCTTCGGTGATTGCCGGCTATCGCGAAGCGTTTCGTAATCCCGCGCTGCAAATCGACGTGGCGATGCGGGAATTCCTGGCGAAGCTGAATCCGGCGCCGGAAGCGGTAACGTATGCCCTGTCGCACGACGGGTTCGGCCCGATACATGAGTTGCGCCTGCCCAGGAACCTGGTGCTGATGTCGGTGGCGGGAATCTCTGCGGGAACTAAGCAGTCGCCAGTGGATCAAAACGAGGCTATTGCGAGATACGAGTTGCGGGCCGTCGTTAGCGCGGAAGCGATCTACCTGGAAACCGCCGGCAAGGGAAGTTATGGCTCCCTTGATCAGTTAGTAGCCGAGAAGCTCATCCAGAAAGAGATGCTTGAAAACCATGGCTACAAGATTGAATTGATCGTCGCCGGAGCTAAATTCGAAGCGACGGCGACGCCGAAAGAGTATGGCACAACGGGTCGGCTTTCCTTTTTCGTGGACGAGAGCGGCCTGATCAGAGGCGGCGATCACAACGGCGCGTCTGCCAATGCCGGCGATCGACCAGCGAGTGAGCTGAACTGATGACGGGTGGGTCAGCAACAGTGCCTTTACTGGTTGGGATGTAACGCTCAACGTGATAATAATGTCGCGGGATTTTGGTCCTCATTTCGGTATGCCGGCACTCGATGTCGCGCACCGCTAATCGCTGTAATTATCGGAGGCTAACGTGATGCGTCATCTTATCAACACATCAGCCGCGACCCTGCTCGCGGTAGTGGCGCTGGCAGCAGGCGCGGCAGGACAGCAAATCAATGTTCCGGTAACGGTGCCTCCACCCGCGCAAACCCAGGGTCCCGGCGACGGCGCCCGTCGCATCACTCCGGCGGAGGCTCGCGTCGCTCTTGATAATGGGGAGGCGATTATCGTGGACGTGCGCGGCGACGCCTCTTATGAGGCCGGTCACGTCGCAGGTGCGCGGCTCATACCCTTCAGTGATGTGCTCGCTCGGATAGACGAATTCCCGCGCAACAAACTGATTATTACCTACTGCTCTTGACCCAATGAACATACGAGCGCCGGTGCGGTGCTCGCTCTCAAAAGCAAGGGACTGGACAATGCGGGCGCAGTACTCGGCGGCTATGACGCGTTGGTGAAAGCGGGCTTCCCGATCGAGAAGGGCAAACCCACGGCAACGCCGGAACCCGCCGCCATTGAAAAGAAGGTCGAGTCCGCTCCCGCTCCCGTGACGCAAACGGACATAACACCAACAACCACTAACGAATCCTCTGTGCCCAGTTCAACTCCGGCAAAGCACACTAAGCGGCGACCACACCGAAGGCGGCACAGGAGGCAGTAGGCACGTCAGAGACCCGACTTCTGATTGGTTAGCTTGCAGAACTCCACCACTCGATTCTCGGCCCAGAACCGATCCTCGAGGAGCTGCTGGCCCTCCTGTTCCTCAGAATTCGCATCGGGCTCGTCTGCATTGGAGCGCGAACTTGCCGCCACGAAGCCAACGTGACCACCACGTTTCGGGGCCACTAGAAGAACATAAGGATTTGCGGTAACTCTGGGATCGCGTAGTGGCGCGAAAGGAATGAAGGGGTCGTCCTGCGCGTGAATTATTAACGTGGGAATTGTTATCCGGTCGATGAGTGGAAGCGAGCTGGCCCTGGCGTAATAGTCATCGACTCCGGCGAAACCGAAAGCCGGCGCCGTGTACCGATCGTCAAACTCCCTGAGAGTCCGCGCCAGTGGCAGCGGCTCCGGCTCGTAAAGGTCAGGATAAAGCTCTTTCTTGAAGTCGACGCGTCGCTGGAGACGAGTTACGAAGTTGCGGTGGTAAATCCAGTTTCGCTTTTCACCGATGAGTTGGGAGCTGGCGTTCAGATCAACCGAAGGCGAGACTGTGGCAACGCCTGAAATTTCCCTGGGCGGGCTATCCCCATACTCGCCCGCCAGTTTCAAAACCATATTTCCTCCGAGTGAGAAGCCGGCGAGAAAGATGCCTGACAAATGATGGCGGACGATCAGCTCGTCAATGACAACGCGCAGATCTTCCGTTAGTCCCCCATGATAAAGGGTCGGCGTCAGATGCTCTGTGCCGCCACAGTTGCGCACGTTCATACGCACAACATTGAAGCCGGCACGAAAAGCTTTGTCCGCAGTTCCCAGCATGTAGATAGAGTCGCTGGAGCCTTCGATGCCGTGCCAGAGGACTATCGTCGGCTGGTCAGGGCGATCGTCTTGCCAGCGACAATGCGCCAGCACCCGAATGCCCGGATCCACTTCGAACAAATGCTCTTCGTCGGATTGAAGCGCGCGCAGCCGAAAACGCCGTGGCCAGGCGTAACCCGCCAGGGTTTGGGCGTGACCATTAGTGAAAAGTGGATGAGGCTTAAAAGGTTTGGCTGCAAAGGCGCGTTTTATTTCGGCAAGAAGAGATTGAACCTCCAGCTCGGAGCGCCGCTTCCCGGCCTTTAGCGAGTCCTGAGATTCGAGCGCGCCGGTCATCTGGATTGATCGGGGCGACCTGGGAAGGCATGCACAAGAGTTGCCATTAACTTTTTGGAGTGCGGTAACAACTGGAACTCAAGTAAAAGCAACCGGAGATTTACGCAGATAAACGCTGATCGGAAAAGGCTATAAGAGCTAAAGTCACATCCACCACCACAGTTATTTGTACCTTTTTTCTAATCCTTGTTTATCCGCGCAAATCTGCGGCTAAAACTCTGATTGCGAATCCCTGGTCATGCCAGTAACGACCTGACGACCTAAACAAAGCGCCGCCGCCGCTTCGCTCTGCCGGGGCCC
>JBDUCF010000108.1:0-7987 GCA_040003545.1 Pyrinomonadaceae bacterium
GCACGGCTACTGGGCCGCATATTCACATAGGGCGTCCATCCCACCGATACTAGAAACCACGTGAAAACAAGATAAACGCGTCAGGAGGAGCAGTGTTTAAGCGCACACTTTTAATTATTGTTTTTGCATTTATCGTTTTCCAGACTGTTCAGATAAACGCACAGATTAAGAAGTCTAAGCTCCAGGATTTTTCTTTGACTGAAACTCAAGCCTCGCATTTCGCGGGCCTGGCGCTAAAGTGTGTTGCCAGAGAATTCCCTAACAAGCCCGAGCATGTGATGAATAGTAGCGCGGACGTGCAGAGCCCAAAATCACTGCACCCGGCTTTTTATGGTTGTTATGATTGGCACTCTTCTGTTCATGGGCACTGGATGCTTGTGCGTCTCCTCGTGATGTTTCCCAAGCTTCCGCAGGCGGAGGAAATTCGCAAAGCGTTGAGCGCGAATCTCACGGCCGAGAACATCTTAATCGAGACCTCCTATCTCCAGGTGGCAAATCGCCAGTCGTTTGAGCGGACTTACGGTTGGGCCTGGCTGCTGAAGCTGACGGAAGAGCTTTCTCGATTGAACGATGCCGAGGCAAAGAGCTGGTTGAGGAATTTGCAGCCGTTGGTAGATGCTCTCGTCAGTCGGTACATTTCTTTCTTGCCTAAGCAAACTTATCCGATTCGCACCGGCGTCCATCCGAATACCGCCTTCGGGTTGGCGTTCGCGTTTGATTATGCCAAGACGGTAGGTAACGAAAAGCTTGCCGCACTCATTGCCGAACGAAGCCGAACCTATTTTGGAAAGGACGCCAATTATCCCGCCGGTTGGGAGCCCGGGGGCGAAGACTTTTTCTCACCTGCTTTGATGGAAGCCGATCTAATGCGTCGGGTTTTGGCCGCGCCGGAGTTCCGTCGCTGGTTTCATCGTTTCCTGCCGCAACTCGCCGCAGGTGGACCTAAAAACTTGCTTCAGCCCGCCATAGTTACAGATCGCAGCGATCCAAAACTGGTCCATCTCGACGGACTCAATCTTAGCCGGGCCTGGTGCATGCGAAGTATTGCCGTGGCTCTTCCGCGGAATGATCCGGCGCGAAAAATTCTGGCGACATCCGCGCGTTCACATGCCAACAACGCGCTGGCCCACGTAGCCAGCGGAGATTACGCTGGCGAACATTGGCTGGCTTCGTTTGCAGTCTATCTGCTTTCGACTGGCCAGCCGTAAAGAAGGGTGTTTGATGTTCACCGACTATCAGGCATCACAGAGCAACCTCTTCTACCAATGCGGAAAGGGCTTGCAGTTGCTCCAACTCTTACGTTTAAATCAACACTATTATGAAAACTAGTATCGTTCTGCTGATCGTCGTGCTTGCTGGTGCTGTCCTGCCGGCCATCGCATTTAATGGTGCCCAGGTTAATTCCTGCGGCGCATGCGAACTGCGTTTCAAGATGCCCGACGGCTGGGTAAGCGAGTCACCCAGTTCCAAAATGCGCGTGGCGCAATACAAATTACCAAAAGCGGAAGGTGACGCTGAAGATGCTTCGCTGGTGGTCTATTATTTCGGACCGGCGCAAGGTGGCTCGGTCGACGCAAACATCGATCGTTGGATCAGTCAGATGGAACAACCCCGTAGTGGCTCGTCAAGGGAGACAGCCAAAACGCAAACGCTCACGGTGAACGGACTGAAAGTAACGACTGTTGATGTGGCGGGAACCTACACCGCGGAAATGAGTCCTGGTAGCGCCACTCACTACAACAAACCCAGCTTTCGTTTGCGCGGTGCGGTTGTCGAGACACCCAGAGGCTTTTATTTTGCCAAATTGATCGGCCCGGAAAAAACTGTCGGTCATTGGAAAGAGGCATTCAATAATTACGTCAAATCTTTCGAATTCAAGTGAGTGCATATTTCTGAATCCAATCCGATAGTGCTTTACGACGGCGTCTGTGGGCTTTGCAATCGTCTCAACCAGTTTCTTTTGAAGCGAGACACACACGACCGATTCCGGTTTGCATCTTTGCAGAGCGACCTGGCTGCATCTCTGCTGAAGCGGCATGGCGCTGATTCGCAGGACCTTGACACCGTGTATGTGGTACTCGGCTACGGGGAGCCAGGCGAGCATCTGCTGGGCGCGCTCAGATGCGATCATCTATGCGCTAACGCAGCTTGATGGAATTTGGAAGTTGGCACGTGCCGGGCGCTTGCTACCGAAAGTATTGCGGGACGGACTCTATAAAGTGGTGGTGCGTAATCGCTATCGAGTCTTCGGGAAACACGATAGCTGCATGTTGCCGGACCCAAGACATCGCCATAAGTTCTTAGAAGTTTAGCGAGTGGCGGCAAGTTGCCCTGGCGGGTTGAGACACTTTGACCAGCGCGACTCAAAGCGTGGTCACATTGCAGAAAATAAACGAGGCCGTGGGCTAAGCGGGAGCCCACGGCCTGTCCATCATTTTGTTTGCTGTGGTTTGGAGCCTTACCTTCGCCTACGCGAAGCTCGCAACTGTCGAATTTGCCCTTTCAGTTGTTCAATCTCCTTCTGCTGTTCCTTGATCGCATTGAGCATGGTCCAGAGGATCGGATCGTTGTTAACCATCAAGTAGCCGCTTCGACTCGTCGTCACGGCTTCAGGAACGATCTTCTGCACTGACTGAGCTCCAAAGCCGATGTGTTCGCCCTCCGAGACAAGGCCCAGAGCATTGTCTGGCCGGAACTCGAAGCGGATCGGCTGCAACCGCATAACCGCTTTGAGTCCGCTGTTGAACTTTCCCTTGATCGTCTTTAAGCGCTCGTCCGAGAAGGTTTGCCAGGAGCCACCAACGGTTTTGCTGGCGTCTCCGATGACCGACAGCTTCTGATCGGGTGCAGTCGTCCCGATGCCGACGTTGCCGCCGTTTGGATTGATTACTAGGTTGTTGGTAGCGTTCCCGCCGCTAGAAGCCGCGATAATCGTCGAATACGTGGTCCCTGTGGTCGCCCCCCCCTGCCCCAAGAAAAGCGCGGAACCAGCCGACCCGGAAACGTAATCTGTGGTGGAAAAGACGCCCCCGGCAGTGACTGCGCTCCCAAAAACATGCAGGCGACCAGCCGGACTCGCCGTCCCGATGCCGACATTGCCGCTCGCGTTAATATCAATGCTGCTGGTTGGCGCGCCCGGCCGGATGCGGAACGGCAGTCTAGAACCGCCGGTCACATCGCGGACGAAGAAGTTGGCTTCATTGCCAGCCACGTCCCAGGTCTGCGCCGTAAACCCGCCGCTGCTGTTTTGTTCAAGCCTGATAGCCGGGGTGTTGGAGGTATTTACGTGGATATCCAAGACTGGAGTGCCGGTGCGCAGGCCCAGCCGCCCGATGGAGTCAACGAAGACTGAATTGGTAGCCGCGCCCGCGGTAATCGTGAACGGGACCTTGGCGCCTGTAATGTCCTCGATTGAGAACTTGTTCGCCCCGCCGTTGGCGGAATCGTTGGCGGTTAGCTGCCAGTCGTTGGCGGGAAAGCCGGCCGAAGTAGAAGTGTCGTCAAACTTGATACGCGTATTGTTCTCTTTGAGCCTGATCGTATCGAAGCCAAAGCTTTCGTTGTTGACGCAGTCGAGCCCGATGCATGCGCTTCCCTGAACGATCAAGTCGTCGGGGATCACCTGGTCGGGGACGGCGTTCAAAAGTAGATGATGCTGCTTAACTTTACCTACTGAGCCGCCGGGCGGAACGCTTGGAAGTCGAGAGAGCTCCACCATTCGCTTAGCGGGTCGCGGTTCTCCTTCCGTAGAGGTTCGCGGCCCTGCTTCTTCGACGCCGCCTGCAACGATCACTGAACCATTCATAATTGAGAAGGTTCCCGACTTGATCATTTCGGCTGGGAGAAGTCCGCGTTTACGCATTTCTCGCATCGTATCTGCGGCGTCCTCCTTCTGAACGAGGGACTCTGTCGCTGCCCCGCGTTTTGAGCTGTCGCGAGCCGGTTCCGCGGCATTCTCCCGCGCGCGCGCCGACGCTAGCTCCTCTGTGACTCCCGGGGAGAACACCGGGGTCAGTCGCAACTCGTAAGTGTACTGCCCATCAGGCAGCCTCTCACCCTTATTATCCATAAGCGCGAATTCGGGCGAAGAGCCCCCTTTAAACTCTTTGCGGAATACTCGACCGTCGGGAGCCGAAACAGTCATTGTTAGCGAGGAGTAAGTCGCGGCTACGTCCCACCGAACGCTCGACCCGCTGCCGCGGATGGCGGCAAGGTTATTTTTGTCTTCCGCTGATTGCCCCGACGCAGAGATGTTGAGGCAGGCAGCGACGAACACCATGCATAGCACAGCTGGTAAGGCATTTATCTTTTTCATTGGGGTACCTCTCTTTAAATCGGGTTGGCTACCGAATCTGTTTAGGGTGGATAAAACCTGATTTTTCATGTTTGCAGAAAAATCAAGCAAGATGATTAGTGCAGGAATGCATTCGGCGAGTGGTATAACAATCATTAGCCGGTGTGTCAAGGAAACCTGGAGTCTCTTCACATCGGCCTCGTGCTTCTGAGATACTCGCCACGAAAATCACATCATGAATTCTATGCTAGGGATGTTCAAGCTGTTCGCCTCCGTCACCCTGACTCTGCTTTGCTTCGCTCCGCTTCACCGATCGGCGACCAACGATAGGCCCGGCGCCGACATTTCGGACCGGATACTCGGTCAGTCGAACGCTGATACGCCGATAGAGCGTGGATCACAACCAATCTTCGACGAAGTGGCGGCAGAAGTAGGTCTGAAGTTTCAACACTACAACGGCATGACGGGTAAGCTCTTTCTACCGGAGATCATGGGTTCGGGCGCGGCTCTGTTTGATTTCGACAATGACGGTGACCTGGATGTCTTTCTTGTGCAAGGTACTGTACTTGAACCCAGCGACAAGCCCGCGCGCACGCTCTTCCCCTGGCGCGAGTCTCTACCGCCGCACGGGAAACTTTTCCGCAATGACTTAACAATCGCCAGGGATGGCAGCCGGATCCTGAAGTTCACGGACGTTACCGAACAGAGCGGCATCGCAGCCTCCGGCGACGGTATGGGAGTTATTGTCGGCGATATTAATAACGATGGCTGGCCAGATCTGTATCTTTCCAATCTCGGCCCGAATCAACTTTATCTCAACAATGGCAACGGCTCTTTTACCGACGTGACTAAAAAGTCAGGAGCGGATGATTCCAGGTGGAGCACGAGCGCGGCCTTCGTTGATTACGACAGAGATGGATGGCTTGACCTGATGGTAGTGAATTACGCCGACTTTACCCTTGCCGGTAGTCCAACCTGTTACGCAGAGACGACCGTCAAGGATTATTGTGGGCCGCGCTCTTTCCGTCCCGTGGGCAACAAACTGCTCCGTAACAAAGGCGACGGAACTTTCGAGGACGTCACCGCAACCGCGGGCATGGCGAACGAGTTTGGTCACGGACTGGGCGTGATCACAGCCGACTTCAACGGCGACGGGTGGATGGATATTTACGTCGCCAACGACGGAGACCCGAACCAACTCTGGATCAACCAGAAGAACGGCAGGTTCAAGAACGAAGCGCTTCTCGCCGGGGTTGCCGTTAATCGCGATGGCGTGGCTGAGGCGGGCATGGGCGTGGATGCGGCGGATTTTAACGGGGACGGTAATGACGATATCTTCATAACGCATTTGATGGAGGAGACCAACACGCTTTACATGAATCTGGGCCGGGCCAATTTTGAAGATCGCACGCGCGAAGCTGGCCTGGGACTCCCCGGCAGCCGCTTGACGGGGTTCGGCACCCTGTTCCTCGACTATGACAACGATGGATGGCTCGACCTGCTGGTGGTAAATGGGGCTGTCCGCTTGCTGCAGGAATTGGCCCGCAAAGGGAATTCGTTCCCACTGGGCCAACCCAAGCAGCTTTTTCATAACAACGGCAAGGGGCAGTTCGAGGAAGTCTCTACCCAGGCCGGCGAGATCTTTCGTCTTCCTGAGGTCAGCCGTGGTGCGGCCTTCGGCGACGTAGACAACGACGGGGATACGGACGTGCTCGTGTCCAACAATAATGGACCCGTCCGTCTGTTGATAAACCGCGTCGGGAATCGAAATCACTGGATGGGGTTGCGTCTGCTCGGAAAAAAAACGAAGCGAGATATGCTTGGCGCCCGGGTGGAAGTGATAGTCACGCCTAAGCGTACTTTATGGAGGCGCGCCCGCACCGACGGTAGTTACTGTTCGTCTCAGGATCCGAGGGTGCTTGTTGGAATAGGTAGTTCCGATGGCGTCGAGGCGGTCCGCGTCCGCTGGCCTGACGGCAGCCTCGAGGAGTGGAAATCACCTCCGACCAATCGTTACTTGACGCTCGAGGAAGGAAGTTCAACAGGAAAGAAGTGAGTAGTCGATTGAATCACATCCGGGTGGACCTATCGACGCGCGATGTCTGTCTTGCGCTCGCAATCCTTCTGGCCGTCATTGGTCACTTTGCGCCGGAGTCGAAGGGTCAGACGAATCAGGACACCGTAGTCCCACCGCTGCGGAAGGGACTTTCGCCCGTGCAATTGTCGGACATGCAGAGGATGGAGCCGGAGGTGCGGGAACACCTAAGCTCGGCGCAGAAGGCTCTCGCCTCTGCGATCAACGATCCGGCGACGCCCGCCGACAAACTGGGCGAACTTTACGGCGTGACTGGAGAAATTTATCAGGCGTATTCGTTGAACTCAGCCGCCAAAGAGTGTTACTTGAACGCCGCGCGACTGGCTCCTAAGGATTTTCGCTGGGTTTACCTTCTCGGAAAGTTGTATGAGAAAGAAGGAGACGTGCGGGAGGCGATCAACAATTACGATGTTGGCCGCCAGTTGCGGCCTGACTACTTGCCCGTGTTCGTGAGCCTGGGGAACATCTACCTGCAACTGAATCGTCTCGACGAGGCTGAAGCAAACTTCAAACGCGCGCTTGAGCTCAGTGAGAATGCTGCTGCAGCTCAGTACGGACTCGGGCAAGCGGCCCTATCGAAACGTAGTTACGTAGACGCCGCCAGATATCTGGAAAAAGCGCTCTCTCTGGCGCCGGAGGCGAATCGTCTACATTACGCTCTGGCGATGGCTTACCGGGGACTTGGCAAGATGGACCAGGCCCAGTCTCACCTCGCGCTGAGTGGAACCGTGGGCGTGCGAGTCTCTGATCCGTTAGTAGATGGGCTCCAAAATCTCGTCAAAGGTGCGCGCCTCTATTTGATTCGGGGCAGAGCAGCGCTCGAAGCCCATAGGTTTTCTGAGGCGACCGATCTGTTTCGCAAAGCCATAGCAGCCCAACCCGACGACATCACGGCGCACTTCAACCTGGGTGCGGCTTTGACTCAGACGGGAGATTTGAGTGGAGCGGCCGCGCAGTTTGAAGAAACCCTCCGTCTTGATCCCAACCATCCCAACTCGCACTACAATCTCGGGCTAGTGCTCGGACAGGCGAATCGGCACGAGGAGGCGATTAAGCACCTTCGATCCGCGGCTGACGCTGAGCCAACTGATACCCAGTCCCGATTCTTGCTCGGGCAGGAACTGCTAAAAGTCAGGCGATTCGATGAGGCCGAGACAGAGTTGTCTCGAGTATTGCAGTCTGATCCCGAAAACGAAGACGCGCTGCTGGGGTTGGTAACGATTCTTTTGGGAAAGAAGCAATACGAAAAGGCGCTGGAGGCGCTGGAAAGGGGCCACCAGCAGTTTCCGCAGAAGGGGCGCACTTCGGTGATGCTGGCCTATTTGCTTGCAGCTTCTCCTCAGTATGAAAAGCGCGATGGCAAACGCGCGCTGCAACTCGCGCAGGCCGCCTATGAGGCGACCGGCACGATTAACCACGGTGTACTTGTGGCGATGGCGTTGGCGGAACTCGGTCGCTGCGACGAGGCCGCTGCGTGGGTGAGACGCATGACCGCCAAAGCCACCGTAGAGGGCAAGCCAGACCTCATCGAGAAACTGAAAATAGAGTTGAGCAGGTACGAGCGGGCGCGACCTTGTCGCCCGACGTCCGACATGTTC
>JBDUCF010000109.1:0-7962 GCA_040003545.1 Pyrinomonadaceae bacterium
CTGGCTTACGCGATTCCGCTGGCAAATGGCAATTACACTGTGCGATTGCTGTTTGCCGAAACGTGGTTTGGCGTGGGCACAACCGGCGGAGCAGGCTCGCGTCTATTTGATATCAGCATCGAGAATGTGCTGGTGCTGACAAACTTTGATATCTACGCCACGGCGGGAGGCCCATTGAAGGCAGTGGTTAAAACGTTCTCGGTAACTGTCTCCGATGGCGTACTGAACATTAGCGCTTCGGGAAACTATCCCAAGTTCAATGCTATTGAAGTTGTAGCCGGTAACTAAACATTCGTGGACTTCGCTAAATACCAAATATTTTCCCAGGCATCTTTCACCCAGGCAGTGCGATCGCCGTAAGCCTGGTCGGTCGGCGGCTGCAATGAAGTGGCGCCGGCTTTTATCGCTCGCTCGTAGCTGGCGTCAACGTCCTCAACATAAGTGTACAGCGCAGGTGGCATCGGTTGCGCATCCCCGTGCGCTTCACCCATCTCCATCATTGAGTTGCCAATGCGCACGGTCGCGTGTTGGATCACTCCATCTGGTGACTGGTAGCGCGAGACCTCTTCCGCTCCAAAGGCCTCCTTCATAAAGTCGATGAACTTCGCGGCGCCGACTGGGTGCAGGAAAGGCGTGACGGTGCCCAGGCCTTCAGGCACATGAGTGCCGGCCGGCCCCAACTTGTGCGTCGCGATCCACCAGACGTTGCCGGTGGGATCTTTCACGCCGGCTTCCCGGTCACCGTAAAACTGATCCACCGGCTCCTCCAGCGAAGTGCCGCCCGCCTCCATGGAACGTTGATAGACAGCATCTGCATCCGGCACGTAGAGATGGAGCGCCGTGGGTATTTCTGTAACTCCCGGCATTCCGCCTATCATTAGCCTCGAATCGCCGATGGTAACTTCGGCATGCATTCCGCCGGCCGACCCGGTCGTGCGGAAGACTTCGACGGCGCCGAATGCCTGCTTCACAAATTCCACCAGTTCCTCAGCGCGTTCGACGGTCAGGTAGGGTGTGATCGCCTGAATGGCTGGTTTTTGTTCGGGGGCACGTTGTGCTTCGGTTGTCATTGTCGCTCTCCTTATCAAGTCTTCTTTCAATGCCGTTTTGAAATCCTCGCGGGGCAGGTCGCACAGATCTTCGACTAAGGACAACAAGTCTTTAAGACTCGCTTCGACGATAACCAGCGTTACCGGCTCGTGGGACATTGTTTCGTCAACGGCCCGGTCGAGGTTCTCTATTAGAAACTGTTCAGACATGTTGTTGCTAATCTACTCCAACATGCGCGCCCGCAGATTCTCCAGCGCGCGAAACTGCAACTGCTTTACGGCGCCTTCGGTGCGCCCGAGTTGGTTTGCGATTTCCTTAATGCTTTTCTCTTCCGCGAAGCGCGAGTAAATCACGCGGCGTTGATCCTCCGGGAGTTGATTCACCAACTTAAAAAGACGTGCGCGACGGTCGAACTCTTCCAGATGGATCACATCTCCTGCGGCAAACCGAGGCGGCCGGGAATTAACAGGATCGGGAAGCTCCCGCGTCGCACGCTTCGAATGATCGATAACCGAGTTTGCCGCGATGCGAAACAGCCAGGCTGCGAAGGGCGCCCCGCGCCATTTGAATTTGCCAAGGTTCGCCAACGCCTGGTGGAAGACATGAGAGGTCAGGTCCTGCGCCGACGCGCGGTCGGGCACGCGTCGCGCGATGTAGGCGTACACGCGTTCGAAATGGAGTTCGTAGAGCTCCGCAAAACGGCCCGGGTCTTTTTGTGCCGCCTCGATCAGAAGCCGTTCGTTTGGGTCGTCCGTGCGACTCGTCAAGACTGGTCCTCACATGCCATCTTCCAATTATATAAACTGACGACCAGCGGAAAGGTTACGGAAAAACAGGAGTCAGCCGGCGATAAGCAACCTTAGTCCCATTAGGGCGGCCATCTGCTCGCGGAAACACCAGGGCCTTGCGTGTTTTGAGTTTGGATGATCGAAGCGGAGTGGTTCGCTTAGCTGATCGCTGGCTCTGTTAAGGCCTGGGCGGAGTTGCGCCTATCGGACAGCTCCACAGCGACACCGTTAGAGCGTCTCTGGCTGGCCCAATCAGCTTAACGATCCTGCCGGCGTCCAAGCCGCGATAGTTGACCAGATAATCTACCACCCGGGCCATACGCAGTTCGGCATCTCCGGCGCGATTTTCCCGTCCAGGATAAACGACGACATACGCCCTGTCCCCGGGGGCGTTCTGAAGGTCGATGGCAAAATTATCAAGGCGCGCCTTTTCTTCATTGCGCGGGATGTTGGGAAACTCGTCGAACTTCCGGCAATCCAACTTAGGAACCGGAAACTGAACTGCGCAGCTGGCCGGGCATTCCAGACCGTTCGCTCGAACTTTCAAACTGGCCACTATCGATTGGCCGGCAAGACCTGCGGTGTCCACCGTAATTGTTCGCGTGCCCTGGCCATCGATGATACGACCGGCAGTAGTGGTCCAGTCATAAGTTGGATTCGTTTGTCGCGAGCCTCCGGCGATGTTTGCGCTAAAGGTGATTGGCTGGCCCACAATGACGTTGTCGGGGCAGCTAAGCGTGACGTTTGGACAGAGGGGCGCCGCGCATTCAGTTACCGCGACAGCCGCGGAGGAGAACGCGGCACAGGTGTTGTCTGTGCCGCTATCCACTTCCACCGTAGCGCGATAAACGCCCGGCTGCATGCCGGAGAGATCCCAGGTTGTGTTGGCGCCGTCTCCGGTTAGGCGACCGCCTTCGGTAGCCCACCTATACCGCAGCGCGTTTCCACTTTGCGAAGTCGCGCGCGCCAGAAGTTTGACCGTGGACCCCTCGCCGGCGCAGAGGCGGACTGCGGATGGACTCGCGGACAACTCCAGAAACGGCGGACCGCTCGAAACAGATCGGGGCCGGCGCTTCTGAGCTTGCACAGTAATACCGACAAATGACGCTAGCGCCAGGATCATGACAAAGCTGTACCAGAGACGGTTTCGGCGAAACATTTGGAGACTCCTTCTGTTACTCTGTTCTTGCAAAGCAGACTGTTAGTGTGCGCGCCCGCTATCCGCTTGCGTTGCCGCAAGCGGGCATCACGCAACAAATTTACAGACAATCATTACCTAAAAACGGCCAATCAGTTTTCTATTCCGAGCCGGGATGGGACTAAATATGCCCCCAAGCCGCTGGGAATTCAATGTTTCGCGGTCACAGTTTGCAGGCGGGGTTCCCCGGGGCACATTGACTCTGTAGCGCCAAGTGTCGTAGATCAGATTTGCTCCCGACCAAATTTCTGCCAATCAGTCCGGTCCAATGAAAAGTCTTCTGTTAATTACAGGGTTGATGATTCTCGCTGTCGCGCTGGGTTCCTGCAGGCGCCAACCCGCCTCCAGCGAGAGTAGTTCAGGAAACGCTACGTCGGCGCCCGCTAACAGTTCGAACGCTGCTGAGCGCGAAAGAACAAGAAACGAAGCTCGGGTCTACCTGGAACAGGGCAACCAGCTCTATCAGAACGATCAGGACGAAGAGGCAATAGTCGCTTATCAACACGCAATTGAGCGGAACCGGGAATTTGCCGAGGCATATTACCGGGTGGGACTGGCACACGGGGCACTGGATCAAAAGAAAGAAGCAGACGAAGCGTACAAGAAAGCCATCGAGCTGTACAAAAAATTCGTTCAGGAGAATCCAAAAGACGCTGATGCATTTTTCAATCTCGGTGAATCCTACAGGTATCTTCATCAATACGAAGATGCGGTGCGCGCCTACAAGCAGGCCGTCCGGCTACAGCCGGAAGATCCGGAGATGTTTTACGAGCTAGGCGCCACTCAGATTAAGTTGGCCCAATACAGCGAGGCAACAACGGCGCTGCAAAAGGCAATCGATCTCGATCCCAATTACTATCGCGCCAATGATGCGCTCGACGAGGCGCGCGAGGGCGCGAAACGAGTTCGCGATGGAAAGAAGCATCAGGAAGATATGCAGAAAAAGCAGCAGTCAGGCGAATTGAAGAAGGGGAAGGAAGGTTCGACACCCCCTGGAGCGCCAAAACCCCACTAAGTGGCACAGACTATAGTCCGTGATCGTCTTCGGCGAGATTAAGAGAGGACCAAATGGCAACATACAGACCACCACCGTATTTTCCCCAGGGCTCATTGGCTCCGCCCGACAAGAGCCGGTACACAAAGTTCAAACTGGCTCTCGTCAGTTTGATCATTTTCCTGCTGTTGTTACTGGGCGGCGCAATCGTCGGCATCTTTTTCCTCGCCAAGAGAATTTTCTGAAGGGTCACAACTTAGGTGGGGTCCGCTCGGGGTACTAACCGCAAGTGCCCAAACAGCGTCACAATCTATAAGTCGTCGCGCCTTGACACAATTTCGAGCCGTCGCTATAGTCTCAAGTTTCGGACTAATGGTCTGATTTCCGTAGGCAACGTCCAGTAGGTTCTGTCGGTGTGGAGGCGTTGCCCGGCTGTTCGTCGGTTGAGGACAGTCGTTTGATAAATATTGTGGCGTAAATGCTCGCGCAACTCCCTGGCCGAAAGGCCTGGGCGTCCCGCGACGAGCCCGCGAAACGGCTAAATGCCGACTCGTCAGAATGCGACGCCACAGAAAAATCGGCTTTAGGGAAGCCACGATCCACGCCCGCCTACGAGCGAAGCCAGAACATCCCTGAATCAAATCAATATGCAGGGCAGTTGCCTGCGCTGACTGCCGGACAGATTTTTGTTCCGGAAAGAGGCAGGTCAGGCCCTTTTGCGCTTTGAAACTAAGAGCGCGTTAGTTCTAAGGAAAACAAAGTGCCGACCATAAACCAGTTAGTTCGCAAAGGCCGCCAGCGGGTTAAGTACAAGACGGCGAGCCCGGCGCTGCAGGAGTCGCCCCAGAAGCGCGGCGTTTGCACGCGCGTCTATACCCAGACACCCAAGAAACCGAATTCAGCTTTGCGTAAGGTTGCGCGCGTGCGACTGACAAATGGAATTGAGGTTACTACCTACATTCCCGGGGTAGGGCACAACCTGCAGGAGCACTCGATTGTTTTGATTCGCGGCGGGCGGGTTAAGGATTTGCCCGGCGTGCGCTACCACGTCATTCGCGGCACGCTCGATTCGGTCGGCGTTTCAGATCGCAAACAGGGGCGTTCGAAGTATGGGGCCAAGCGGCCCAAGACGGGCGGCGGAGCTGGGAAGAAATAAGCACAGACTGAAGTCTGGGCCAACGTATCGCAAGTGATTATTTAAGAGCCGAGACCTGACGAGATATGCCAAGACGAAGAGTTGCTCAAAGACGCGATGTTCTGCCGGATCCGGTCTACAACAGTCCGCTGGTGACTAAGTTCATCAATGGAGTGATGTGGGGCGGAAAAAAATCCCGGGCCGAAAGTATCTTTTATGACGCCCTGAAGCAGCTTGGGGAAAAGACCGGCGATGAGCCGCTCAAGGTTTTCAAGCGCGCCATCGACAATGTGCGGCCGACTGTTGAAGTGAAGTCGCGCCGGGTGGGTGGCTCGACGTATCAAGTCCCGCTCGAAGTTCATCAGGAACGGCGTGGCGCCCTGGCGATCCGCTGGATTGTCCAGTACGCACGCGCCCGTGGTGAAAAGACGATGACCGACCGTTTGGCTTCGGAGCTGCTGGATGCGGCTAACAATCGCGGTAACGCAGTAAAGAAGAAGGAAGACACGCACCGCATGGCTGATGCCAACAAGGCTTTCGCGCATTACAAGTGGTAGAGCGGGTAAATAGTAAATGGTGAATCGTAAATAGGAGTTCCATTTACCATTTACGATTGACCATTCACCAGGACAATGGCTAAGCACGACCTAAACAAGTTCCGGAACATCGGCATCATGGCCCACATTGATGCCGGTAAGACCACCACCACCGAACGTGTCCTTTATTACACGGGCGTTTCGCACAAGATCGGCGAAGTGCACGAGGGCACGGCGACGATGGACTGGATGGAGCAGGAACAGGAACGCGGCATCACCATTACCAGCGCCGCCACTACGTGCTTCTGGGATCGAAATGACGAGGAGTATCGCATTAACATTATCGATACCCCTGGCCACGTGGACTTCACGATGGAGGTTGAGCGCAGCCTGCGCGTGCTGGATGGCGCGGTCGCAGTATTCGACGGTGTGGCAGGGGTCGAGCCCCAGTCGGAAACAGTTTGGCGCCAGGCCGACAAGTACGGCGTTCCGCGCATATGCTTTATCAACAAGCTGGATCGGGCCGGCGCTTCTTTTGATAGTTCCTTCGAATCCATCATTACTCGCCTTGGAGCCAATCCCGTCGCTATCCAGATTCCCATCGGCCTTGAAGATCAATTCCAGGGTGTCGTAGACATCATTACCATGAAGGGCTTGATCTGGAATGACGAGAGCAAGGGTTCGGAGTACGAGACCGCAGAGGTACCTGCCAATCTGTTGGCGGCTGCTACTGCTGCTCGCGAAAAGCTGATCGAGGCGGTGGCAACTGTCGATGACGCCTTAATGCACAAGTACATCGAAGGCGAGAAGATAAGCGAAAGCGAAATTCGGGCCGCGCTGCGTAAGGGATGTTTAGAACTAAAACTCGTTCCGGTGGTGACTGGATCGGCGTTCAAGAACAAGGGTGTGCAGACTTTACTTGATGCGGTGGTTGACTATTTGCCATCGCCCCTCGACATACCTCCGGTGGAAGGCGTCAACCCGAAGACTGGGCAGGTTGAAGCTCGCCCCCCTGACTCCAGCGCTCCGTTCGCGGGACTTGTGTTCAAGATTATGGCCGACAAACATCTCGGCCAGTTATCTTTCGTGCGCATTTACAGCGGCACGATCAAGGCGGGTTCCTACGCCTACAATCCAATCAAGGACACAAAAGAGCGCGTTGGTCGGTTGATGCGCATGCACGCCAATAAGCGCGAAGACATTGAGAACGCGAGTGCGGGCGAGATTATTGCCATTGGCGGCATGAAGCAGGTAACCACTGGCGACACGGTTTGCGACGAGAATAAGCCGATAATTCTGGAGAGAATGGAGTTTCCAGCGCCGGTAATCCGCGTTGCGGTGGAGCCCAAGACCCGCCAGGATCAGGACAAACTGGGAGTAGCTCTGAACCGCCTGGCCCAGGAAGATCCTTCGTTCAATGTTTCAACCGACCCGGAAACGGGGCAGACGATCATCGCCGGCATGGGAGAGCTGCACCTCGAGATCATTGTCGATCGCATGAAGCGTGAGTTTGGCGTCGAAGCAAATGTGGGTAAACCGCAGGTTGCTTATCGGGAAACGATTACGCAAGCGGCGCCCGGCAAGGAAATCTACAAGAAACAAACAGGCGGTCGCGGCCAGTTCGGCCACGTTGAAATTGAGATCGAGCCGGCGCCAGGCGAAGGCTATGTATTCGAGAACAAGATTACCGGCGGTTCGATCCCCAAGGAGTTCATCAAGCCTGTCGAGCAGGGAATCAAGGACGCGATGGAGCGTGGCTTCCTCGCCGGCTATGAATTGGTGGACATCCGGGTGCGTCTGGTCGATGGCAATTACCACGAGGTCGATTCGGACGAGCGCTCGTTCCATATTGCCGGTTCACTGGCGTTTCAGGATGCTTTGCGAAAGGCCAAGCCGGTGTTGCTGGAGCCGATTATGCGCATCGAGGTGGTGACTCCCGATGACTACATGGGTGCTGTTACCGGAGACCTGAAGCGTCGGCGGGGACAGATAGAAAAAATGGAGCCGCGGCCCGGGGGGGCGCAGGTGCTAACTTCATTTGTACCGCTTTCAGAGATGTTTGGTTACACAACTGACTTGCGTTCCGCGACCCAGGGTCGCGCGACCTCGACAATGCACTTCGAACGTTACGAACAAACGCCCAAGAGCGTGGCCGAGGAAGTTATCGCGAAGGTTCAGGGCGTAGCGAAATAGAGGCACGGACTTGAGTCTGTGACCGATGAGGAAGAGACAAGCATGTCAAAAGAAAAATTTGATCGCAG
>JBDUCF010000110.1:0-7840 GCA_040003545.1 Pyrinomonadaceae bacterium
GCCTTCCGTGAAATCTCTTCATGTTCGAACTACGAATCGTTTCAGGCGCGGCGGGCGCAGATTCGGTTCCGGCGCGCCGGCGGCGCAAAGCCGGAGTACCTGCACACTCTGAACGGATCCGGGCTGGCAGTTGGCCGCACCTGGATCGCTATCCTGGAAAACTTTCAGCAGTCAGACGGCTCCGTCGTCATCCCCGAAGCACTGCGGCCGTATATGAACGGAATGGAGATTATCGAACCGAACCATGCCAAATAAGGCAGAAGCCCGACCGTCAGGGAGGGCTCCTCGAATCAGCGCCAGGAGAGCCCTTGCTAACGCGCGGGCTTCTGCTTGAAATCCTGTTATTTGATCTTCAGATCGAACGGCAATAGAAACATTGCTTCGCCATTCTTAGCTCTATCCAGCAACATCGCATAACGGAATGCCCGGCGGGCGTCGTCAGGAAGAATTGCCAGCATGGCTTGTTGCTGCTTCAGCTCAGGGCTGCTGGCTCTAGTCTCGTCGTCACCTGTCCCCAGGAATTCTTCCAGCAAACTGCGGGGATAAGGCAGTATCACGCGATGAACGCTTTTGTCCGCCGGCAACTTTGCCAACTGCTTGGCAACCTCAACCGCGCGATCCAGTCCCCCGAACTCATCGACCAGTCCGCGCTCCTTGCCCTGCGCGCCGGTCCAAACGCGACCCTGGCCCACTGAATCGACGTATTCGGCGCTCTTGTTTCGGCCTTTGGCTACCTTGGGAACGAAGTCGTTGTAATAGGTGGTCTTCAGCCAGTCCTCAAATTTCTTGCGCTCGTCCGGCGAAAACTTTTCTGTCTCCCGAAACATGCCGGCGTTCTTTCCGCGCAGCACATACTCGTTAGTGAAGCCCAGCCAATCATAAAGTCCCTTCACCACTGGTTTGCCGCCAACCACGCCAATGGAACCGGTAATCGTGGAAGGCTCAGCAATAATTTTGCTGGCGCTGGCAGAAATGTAATAGCCGCCAGAGGCTGCGACGTCGCCCATGGAAACAACCACCGGTTTGACTTTGTTGGCTGCATCCACCGCATGCCAGATGACATCGGAAGCGAGGCCGGAGCCGCCCGGACTATCGACGCGCAGCACAATCGCCTTAATTGATTTATCATCGCGGGCGTCGTTCAGGGCTTTAGCCATCGTGTCGGAGCCAATTGACTGATCGCCGCCGAAACTGTTCGCCGACTTTCCCGATCCAATATCGCCGGTCCCGTAGATGATTGCGATCTTCTCACCTTTATCAAGTCCGAGAGACTCCTGCGAGATCCGGCGATAGTCCGAGCCTCTTGCGATATGCAGGTCGTCGCTGTCTTTGTAGCCCAGTTGCTTCTTCAGTTCCTTTTCCAAATCGTCGCGGTAAGCGACCCCGTCTATCAAGCCCGCATCTTTTGCTTGTTGAGCGTTATAGGGTGCGTTGTCAATCAACGTCTTTACGTCGGCGACTGATTTGCCGCGCGCCGTGGCGACTGCTTCCACGAACCGATTGAAGAGATCATCCAGCAGCGAGTTGATAAACTCGCGATGCGCATCCGACATGTCCTTGCGCGTGAATGTATCGCCGGCACTCTTGTATTTTCCAATTTGGAAAAGATCCGGATAGACGCCCAACTTATCAAGCGAGCCGCGGAAGAACATCACGTCGGCAGAAAGCCCGGTTATAAAAAGCTCGCCCGGAGGGGCAAGGTAAATGTGGTTGCAGGCGCTGGCAATGTAGTATTCCTTGTTAAGGCCAAACTCCATGTAGGCATAGACTGGTTTTCCCGAGGTTCGGAAGTCGGCTATGGCCGCGCGAATCTCTTCGGCCTTGGCCCACCCGGCTCCGGACATGTCAACTTCGAGCAAAACGGCGCTGATGCGCTTATCAACTTTTGCCTTCTTAAACTGATTGAGCAGGCCGGTAAGCGACTGGTCGTCATTACCAAGCAGGCGTCTGATGGGATCGTCAGGGACGTAATCCGGCAGCGCTCCCTCCACCCGAAGCGTCAGCACGCTGTTGGCGCGAATCTCCGGTTGACCCCCTCGCATACTTGCCAAAACGACTGCGATGCAAAGGACCACAAGTAAGATCAACCCCACCACGATCCCGGAAATAATTAGAACGGTTTTTCTGCCGCGAGACATTGCCATAGTTGTTTCCTAACTAAAAAAGTTACCTTTTGGGGAATCTATAATCCGGTGTGTGTACGCAGAGGCAGGAGAAAAGGTTTACGGCAGGTGTCCGAAGCGGGAAGAGCCTCGGATTAAGTTTCGCCTTTGCAGGGACAGCACTTACCGCGAAGCGGTTATGACATGCAGCCCAGGGTTGGTGCGCTTCGCGCCTACCCTGGGAAACGAGTTATGGAAAGGCTGCAACCCCAACGGGGTTGTGACAGCTGCATACAAAGGGAAACCGACACCACCCCGTTGGGGTTGGTATCTTCGTGATTTCCTATCCCAGGGTAGCCGCGCAACGCGTCAACCCTGGGCTGGGTCTCGTAACCGCTTCGCGGTACTTCGAGGTTCCGCTACCTGGTAATCCAGGCTCCGCCCAGCACTTCAGCGTCACGATAGAACACAGTCGCCTGACCTGGTGTGATGGCTCGCTGCGGCTGATCGAACTTCACCCGAACGCGGCCACTGCCCAGAGGCTCGATTATCGCCGGCTCAGCCTGATGACGGTAGCGTACCCGCACCTCTGCCCGCACCGGTTCCGACGGCGAGTCAAATGCGATCCAGTTTACTCCGGTGGCAGAGAACTCTGTGCTTAGTAATCCTTCTTCGTGGCTGATGACCA
Source organism: Pyrinomonadaceae bacterium (assembly GCA_040003545.1). Classification (GTDB taxonomy): domain Bacteria; phylum Acidobacteriota; class Blastocatellia; order Pyrinomonadales; family Pyrinomonadaceae; genus DASXRU01. The sequence goes on from JBDUCF010000110.1 coordinate 2,791, forward strand.
CCTGGTTATTAGCGGCATCGATTGCGGCGACATAAAGCGGCCGTTCGGCGGCAATGCCGATACCTCGCCGTTGGCCGATCGTATAGCGGTGGATTCCGGTGTGCTCGCCCAGCACGTTCCCGGATGTATCCACGATCTTGCCGGCGCGGGGAACGTCCTCCGCTGCGCCTTCCGCTTCAAGGTAGCGATCGATAAAACCCGCATAGTCGCCATCAGACACAAAACATATTTCCTGCGACTCGGCTTTGTCCGCTACCGCCAGATTGCTGCTGCGCGCAACGCGGCGCACTTCCGGCTTGGACATATCGCCGAGCGGAAACAACGCGTGTGAAAGTTGTTCCTGCGTCAGCTCCCAGAGAAAATAAGACTGGTCCTTTTGCGCGTTGCGACCCCGGAACAGCCGGTAACGACTTGCCGCCGTGTCATGCTCCACTCGCGCGTAATGTCCGGTGGCCACCTTTTCGCAGCCAAGGCTGCTGGCCAGTCGATCGAGCGAAGCAAACTTCAGCCGGCTGTTGCAGGCCACACAGGGAATCGGCGTCTCGCCGTCCAGATAACTTGCCACGAACGGTTGCACTACATCGCGTTCGAAGTCGCGTTCCAGATTCAGCACATAGAACGGGAAGCCCAGTTGTTCCGCGACGCGCCGGGCATCGTAAACGTCGTCCAGCGAACAACAGCGCGATGGCAATGGCTCGCCGTTTTCGTCAACACTGATCCCACGGCGCTGGTTCCAGAGCTGCATCGCAAAGCCGACCAGATCGTGCCCCTGCGCCTTGAGGATCGCCGCTGCTGCGGACGAATCGACGCCACCACTCATTGCTACTGCTATCTTCATTGGTTACAAGTTTCAGGTTTCAAGTTCCAAGTTTCAAGTCTACAGAGCGAGTAAACTAAAAACTGCTGAGTTTGCTGGTGTTTCTGACGGGTGTTAAGATTCAGAACTTGAAACCCGAACCTGAAAGTGAACCTTGATACATGGTCATGCCCGAAAGAGCCATAGAAGAATATCGCATCGCCGACGAGCCGTACTATTTAGCCGTCAGTCGCGAGATTGATTTATTCGCAGCGGCCCATGCCGCGCGTCTACCGGTAATTTTGAAAGGCCCGACGGGGTGCGGCAAGACGCGCTTCGTCGAGCATATGGCCTGGAGACTTGAACGTCCTTTGATCACCGTGGCCTGCCACGAGGACCTCTCGTCAACTGATCTGGTGGGACGTTTTCTACTCGAAGGCGAAGAGACGATCTGGCACGATGGCCCACTGACATCTGCGGTGCGCAACGGCGCCATTTGCTATCTCGACGAAATAGTCGAAGCGCGCAAAGACACTGTCGTTATCATCCATCCCCTGACCGATCATCGCCGCCGGCTGCCGATTGAAAAGCGCGGGACTATCCTGGAAGCGCCCGCGGATTTCATGCTGGTGGTCTCTTATAATCCCGGTTATCAATCGATTCTCAAAGACTTGAAGCAATCCACTCGGCAGCGTTTCGTCGCTCTCGAGTTCGATTACCCACCAGCGGAGATGGAGGCCGAAATCGTCGCCCGCGAGGGAGGCGTTGACGAAGGCACGGCGCGCGATCTGGTTTTGATTGGACAGAAGGTTCGTAATCTCCGCGGTCATGGATTGGAAGAAGGAGTCTCGACGCGGCTGCTAATCTATGCTGCCCAACTGATCGCCTACGGTATCCCACCAGTTTCGGCCGCCGAAGTAGCGATGTGCTCACCAATCACCGACGATCGCGAGTTGCAGCGCAGCATTCGCGAGATTGTGACGACGGTGATCTAGCCGTGACTGACCAGCCCCAGGACAAACCGCCAGATGAGGACTTCGATCAGGAACTTCGTGAACATCTAAGTACCGTCAAGAATCCGGCTGAGCGGCGGACGATTGCCGGTCTCGTGCGCGAGATCGGAAAGTTGCCGCTGGATCATGCCCGCGCGGCGCTGGAGGCAAGTGCCTCGATTGCGGGAGTGTCTTTGCGCGCAAGTATTGAATTTCTGCGCGAGGCGACCGGGGCATCGCAGGTGCTGGAGCCGGCTGAGCTGCGCTCCTGGGGCGAGATAGGCCGCCGCGTTGCGATGAGCAACTCGGAAACCGCGATCGACTTCTTTAACGCCGGAGTCGTGTCATTCAGCGACATCCCGCAAACAGCCCGGCCGCTTGTCTTTCAAATCTGCTCGCGTCAGGCCGCGCTTTCAAGCTCCGCCGCAATAGAAACTTTTCGTCGGGCCCCGCTCCTGGCCCACGAGATCAGCGATTCAGCCTTACTGGGTTCAATCTTTGAAATCGCTGCGGAAATTTCCAGACGCTCGGCAAAACACAGCGTTGATTTCCTTAATGCTGCTCCGGCAGTTGCCGCCTGCCTTGGCGATCTCAAACAGGATGCGGCCATCAAACAAGCTGCCTTGGATCTGGCCGCGGCTTTTGCGTCGCGCGCCGGCGGCATTGCCAGCGATGCGTGGTCGGCGCTTCCGGCGGCCATATCAAAGCTCGATGAAGCGAATGTCTTGAAGCTCTTCGATTGTGCCGGCAGCTTTCTTGAGCGCAGTGGCAGCGCCGCGATCCAGTTACTTATAGCGGGTGGCGAAGTGATGCGCGCTTTGCCGGAAGTGTTTGACGAATGGATCGAACTGCTCTGGACGGTCGCGGGCGAGGGAAATGCCAGCGCGGTGGCTTTTATACGCGCTGGTCCGCCTTTCTTCCAGGCCATCGTCTCTGGCGCTGATCGCAAATCGGCAACGGTGCTCGCGCGCCGCGTGATCGCTCTGGCGCGAGAGGTGGCGCGCGTGGATGCCGAAGCCGCACTTGCCTGCCTCCGCTCGAGCGGCAAAGCTCTGCGCACTGTTTCGATTGAACAATTTGAAGCGTGGGCCCATGCAGGCCTCTCGTTCGGCCGGGCTGATGCGCGCGCGCGCCGCAGCTACTACGCGTTGGAAACTCGTGGCAGTCATGAAGCGTTGCACACCGGCGGCGCCGGCCTGACCCTGGAATCGATCCAGCATCTGCTGCGTTTGTACGTTGAAGGACTGACCGGCCATGCGGTTGAGATTGTGCCGTTGGCAGCTGTGCCCTCTGAGTCGCGCATCGACGATGGCCGCACGATTCATTTGCCGGCGACCGTCGGCGAATTTGATGACGAGGATCTCGATTTTCGTCTCTACAAAGTCCTGGCAGCGCACGGCGCGGGCCAGATCGAATTTGGCACGTACGAGCACGACACGCCCGACCTGCGGGCCGCTTATGCTGCAATTGCCGCGCTTTACGATCCGAATAGCTCGGAGGCGCGCGACGCGTTTAGCGTAGGACAGACATTCCTGTCTGTCGGTGATGGCCACGGTCAGCGTTCACTAAGCGGCGAAAGTGACAGGCAGGAATGCCTGTCCTACAAGAACGTCCTGCATCTCTTTCCGATTCGGCCATTGGCCCGCCGAATATTCGGCACGTTGGAAAACGGACGCATCGATCGCCGTCTGCGAAGCACCTATCGAGGTCTGGCGCGGGACCTCAATCTGATTCGCGAGCATCTGCACAATCGCCGCCCGCGCATGATTGATCTTCCGCCGGCGCTGGTGCCCTTCGAACTACTCTTTCAAGTCACCCTTCTGGGCGGCGCGCTCGATGACGCGCGTCAGTTTTATGACCAGATAGTTTCCGAGTTGGAAACGATTGTCGCCGAGTACCTTTCGAGCAGCAGCGCAACTGTGGCCGATTCATTGTTGGCGACCAGCCGCGTCTATTCGCTGTTTCAGTCAATCTCGCTCGACGATCCGGGACAGCAGGTGGAAATACCGGACGAGTCCGACTCGCAAGAGGACCCGCAGGGCGTGCGCGAGACTTTTATGCCGCCGGAAACTGATCGTTCGCCGCACCGGCGAGACGCGCGCGAGCTTTTCAACGCCTGGAACACTGACTCCGAGGGCGAGCCGGACGATCTTGATGGCAGCGAGTCCTGGATCGAGGCGCAAATGTTCGAACAGGATCTGGAGCCTGGCGAGGTGGCCTTCAATTATGACGAGTGGGACCGCGACCTGACTGATCATCGTGTTGGGTGGTGCCGCGTAGTGGAAAAGAAGGTGGCCCGCGGCGCGCGCGCCTTCGTCGAACAGACGCGCGAACGCCATCGCGGCGCGATTTCTTCGATCCGCCATCAGTTTCAATTGATGAAGCCGGAAAATCTTTTGCGGGTGGCGAACGAGCTGGACGGGGAAGAGTTCGATCTGAACGCAGTCGTTGACTATGTCATCGATCGTCGCGCCGCCAGGGTAGGAGGCGGTCACCAATCCGAGCGCATCTACACGAAACGCCTGCGCCGCCGCCGCGACGTGGTGGTTTCTTTTCTTTTGGATCAGTCCTCCTCGACCGCGCGCACTATCGGCCGCCATCCGCTGCAACCCTACACGCATCCGGGCCAGCGAATCATCGAAATCGAAAAGGAAGGCCTGGTCCTGATGAGCGAGGCGCTGGAAGCGGTCGGCGACGTCTATTCGATTAATGGCTTCACTTCAGAAGGACGGCGCAACGTGAGGTTCTACGTGGTCAAGGATTTCAACGAGAGTTACTCGGAAGAGGTTCAGCAGCGCATCGGAGGAATCAATTACCAGAACAATACTCGCCTGGGCGCCGCGATTCGCCATGCGACGGCGCGCCTGGCAAAGCAGGAAGCCCGCACGCGCCTCCTGATAGTGCTTTCGGACGGCAGGCCGTACGATCACGATTACGGCGACGCGCGTTATGCTCGCGAAGACACGCGCGAAGCGCTGCGCCAGGCCAAGAACCAGAACATCACGCCTTTCTGCATCACCATCGATCGCGAATCCGAAGCCGAGCTGCGCGACCTGTACGGCGACGTGGGCTACACAATCATTGACGACGTGCTCAACTTGCCGGAGCGCATGCCGGGAATCTACCGCCGATTAACCACGTAACCTGCCCTGTCAGAACCGCCTGCGGTAGCGGGCGGGCAAAACGTTATTCACAGATTACGCCGATTACACTGATCAGAGTGATTAGGCCTTAGCTTTCTGTAATCTGCGCAATCTGTGGA
>JBDUCF010000111.1:0-7835 GCA_040003545.1 Pyrinomonadaceae bacterium
GCGCAGGGGTCAGTCGCCAACGATTGAAAGCTTCGAGCGCGGCGCTGACTGCCGCATCAACATCTTCTCGGGTGGACAGAGGGAAACGGCCAATTACGTCGCGGACGTCGGCAGGATTAACATTTTCGAATGTTTCTCCGCTGGAGCTGGGAATCCACTTTCCACCGATGTAATTGTGATAGGTGTGCGCCGTAGCGCGAGCTGCACGGGTGACCTTACGTTTTGCGGTTCGTTTCGCGAGCGCCTTCTTTGCCTGGGCCATAGAGAGTGATTCGTGAATAGTAAATAGTAAATGGACAAAGAGAGGCGACTATTCACCGTTTACCATTCACTATTTACTCGAGTTTACTGGTAGCTGAACTGCACGATTCTTTGCAGCAACCGGCCGGACTCATCATCGTAACGCGTCAGGTTCAGGACGATTGCATCGCCGGGTTTGAGCCCGTTCAGGACTCGCTGGAACTCGGCCAAAGAGTTGACGGTGACACGGTTGATGCGCGTGATCACTTCGCGTTCCCGAATCGGATTCGGCCGAGCGTCGGCCGCGATACCATTGGGATCCACGTCCTTAACAAGCAGCCCCTTCACTCCGGCCAGGTGCCTCTCCGCGATAAGTTGCGGCGTCAACTCGCCCAGCGTAACTCCCAGACGCAAAGTATTTCCTTTGAGAGGTGACTCTTTTTCCTTAGCTGGCGGCGGCGCGTTGGGATCGCTAGCGGCCAGTAATGCCGGGCGCTCGCCCAGCACCACATTCACCGAACGTCGCTCCAGTTTGCCGTCCACATCGCGCAGAAAAATCAGGGTCGCGCTTTGGCCCACCGGCGTGCCGGCAACACGAGTAATCAGATCTTGCGCCGCCTGGATAGTCTGGCCGTCGAATTCCACTATGACGTCGTTGGGCTGGATCCCAGCCCTCGCGGCGGGACTTGGCTTACCATCGGCCTCCTGCTGCACGTCCATAACAATCGCGCCCTTCGGCTCGGCCAGACCATAGACCCGAGCAAACTCTGGGCGCACTGATTCGAGCGTGATTCCCAGGTAGCCGCGTTTGACTTTACCGCCCGACACCAACTGGCGATACACAAAACTCGCTTCATTGGCAGGCAGCGCGAATCCAATACCGTTGTAGTCTCCAGTTGAAGTTGCAATCTGCGAATTCACACCGATAACTTCGCCGCGCATATTCACCAATGGACCGCCGCTGTTGCCGCGATTGATGGCGGCATCGGTTTGCAGGAAGCGCTGGAAGGTTGAAAAGAATTGCGATTCGCGCTCTTTCTTGGAGATGATTCCAGCGGTAACGGTCTGTTCCAAACCAAACGGAGAGCCAATAGCCAACACCCAATCACCGACTTGAGCGCCATTGGAATCACCGAGTTTTACGGTCGGCAATTCGCGCGCGGTTTCAACCTTGATCACGGCAAGATCCGTTTCCTGATCGATACCGATTACCTGCCCGCGCAGCTTTTCACCGGATTGCAATCCGATGGTAATGCGCGTGGCGCCTTCAACTACGTGCTCGTTGGTAAGAATATAGCCCTTAGGATCAACTATGAAACCGCTGCCCACGCCCCGCGAAGGCCGCCGCGCCTGACGACGAAACATATCAAAGAGCGGATTGGTGGATGATTGGTCGTCCTTGTCTTCATTGTCTTTTTCGGCAATATCCGGCGCCGCGGTAACAGTGTCGATGTTTACCACTGCTGGTTCCACGCGCTTCGCGATCTCAGCAAACGATGCGGACAAAGCTTCGGGCGCGCGGGCAATCTGAGCTTCGTTCTGCGCCACGGTCGGCTTTCCGGCCAGCATCGCACCGATACCCACCCCGGTCAGCAGGCAAGCAATGGCCAGCGCCGCGATCCAAACTCGTAGCTTATGCAACATGGTTCGCTCTGCGTCACTGGTTTGTTCATTAAGAAGCTCGAACATAATCCACCGCCTTTTGAAAAAGCTCTTCGCGTTGCGCGCTCTGCTATCAGCGCCGGCCTGGGCGCCGTTCCGGTCTCTTCCAGAGCGCAGGATGGAAGGAGTCAAGTATAACTAAACAACTTGCAGGCGGCAAAGAACACGACCAGAGCGCCTTCTGAATCCGCAGATTACGCGGATTTCACAGATTAGGAAATAAATGCTCAAAAGAGGGCTAGTCGCCACTTCATGCCGATCCTATCGGTGTAATCTGCGGATAGCTTTTATAAGGCATCACCCGGCAATTCCTCGTCCAGGCTTATGTCCGCATCGTCGCTTTCGGCCTCGCGGCCGCTTTTATCACGCCGGTTACTAAGGCGCAGTTCCGAAACAATAACGCCCGCGATAACCGAAACTGCACCAACGGTTGACCAGCCACCGAGCCACTGTCCGGATCCCCACCAGGCAAGGGCGAAGGCCGTGGCGAAGATCGGTTCGAGGCTGAAAATGATTGCGGCGTGGGTCGCGGACATACGCGCTTGCCCCCACGTCCATAAGAGGAAGGTAACCACCGTTGCAATAACCGCAAGGTAAATTAATTGCCACGCCACGGTCGCTGACCACACTGGCCATCCCGCTTCAATTTCGAGAACTCGCGGAAGCGACCGCGGGGAAAACAACTGTCCTAATGAATGAAGCAAGAGCCATCCGATCACAAACATGGCTGCTGCGACTGAAATCTGCAGCACCGTCAACTGCCTGGCGTCCATACGCCGCGCGTACACGCTTAGTAACGTCATGTGACTGGCGAAAAAGAAAGTGGCCACCAGCGTGTACAGGTCGCCCCGGTTGGCAACAAATGATCCACGCGGAGCGAGAATCAACAATCCTCCCAGCGTAGCTAAGGTCACGCCAATCAGATTTTCGAGATTAGGACGCACCCGCAGAACGATCAGTGCGACGAAGGGGACAAGTGGCGTCGTCAGGCTGGTGATAAAAGCCGAGTTCGCCGGAGTGGTGTAAACCTGACCAACGGCTTGAATGGCAAAGCCGCTGCCCATCAACAATCCCAGGGTGGCGCCGGCCTGCCATTCTGCGCGTCGCGCAGCCAGCAGTTGTTTGGGAAAGACTGCGACCAGGACCAGCGCAGCAAGTGCAAAGCGAACCGTGATGTATGCAACCGGAGGCCAGTGCGACAGAATGTCCTTGGCAATTACAAAGGTGGAACCCCAAATGAGCGTTGTTAGTACCAGCGCGGCATCAGCGGCAAGGTTGGTTTTTAAGCGCATTGGCGACTAAGCAATCTGCCGTTGAACAAGAGTCGTCGCCTGCAACACGTGGCGTACAACTCTTGCACTGCTCAATTTATCAATGTATCGGAAGCGCTACAATACGCTAGGAATTGAAGGGCATAAGAGTTGCGGTGTCAACTAAGGGGTCGGGTCAAGATGTCCTTTGCTCGCCCCGGGGTCCCCGAGCCAGCTAATAAAGATCAATCAGGAAAGGTTAAATGGCCATGAAACCTCTCGTACTTATAATTCTTCTTACGATGGTGGTTCCCTCTTCATTTCATCTAAAGTCCGTTTCCGCCACGCTGGGAAGGGACTTCCAGCGCACCAACACTGATGCATCCATCTTGAAACTGCTCGAGGCTTTGAAAAGCCGAGACGAGAACACCTGGGAAGAAGCAGCCGACGCCCTGACAAAACTAGGATCGGCGTCAGTTCCTCCTCTTGAACACTTCTTGCAGAAAGAGAGGCAAGAGCTTTATCAATTTCGCGCGGTTCTGGTCCTCACTGAAGTCGCCCCCGATCACCCAGCCATCATTCCCACACTTTTGAAGATTGCGAAGGGACGTCGCATCTTCGACTCTGAAAAAATTTCGATGATGCGTCGCTCGGCAGGAATGTCGTTAGCAGGAACTCCGGCGGGCATTCAGTCTCTTGTGCCCATGCTCAAAGACAAAGACGCTTTCGTTCGGCGCAGCGCCGCTTTTGCGTTCGATGATCCGACCGAGGTGTTAGGCGCGCTTCCCCAGAAGCGCCAAGCAGCGATCAATGACGCGCTTCCGGCGCTCGTAGCCGCGATCGACGACAAAGATGAAGTTGTCAGCCGCGTTTGCTGTGAAGTCGTAAACCAGATAATCCGAAGCAAAATCGAGCCGCTGACCTCGAATGCTTTGAGGCTGGTAAGGAAAAGAGGAAAGCCTATAAACGAATGTTGAGAAGCCAACCGTTAGATTTCACGGACGGAGCAACACCTTCAAGACGCCCGGCTCGGCGGCGCGCTGCATGGCGTGGACGCCGTCTTCTAGGGCGTACTCTTCGCTGATTAGGCTCTGAACGTCGATGGAATTCTGTTGTAATAACTGGAGTGCCGGTTCGAATTGACCGCAGCGCGAGCCAACAACGCTTATCTCATCTACTACTATTCGCGCGGCATCAATTTCGGCGGAGCCATGAAACGTCGACTTTAGAACCAGCACTCCGCGCGGATGCAATAGCTCGAGGGCCAAGGCGAAGCCCGACGCCGAACCTGAAGCTTCGACGACCACATCAAACTCGCGCCCGCGGTTTTGCGCTTTCTCAATTGACGCGGTTTCGACGCCACGACGCGAGGCAATGCTCAGCTTCTCCGAATGCTTTCCCACCAGCAGTACTGGCGCGCCGGTTAGGGCCAGCACTTGCGCACATAACAACCCAAGCTTTCCGTCACCAATAACCGCGACTCTTGTATCTTCGGTGATTGCCGTCCGTTCCAGTATTCCGCAGGCGGCGGCCAACGGCTCGGTAAAAACAGCGTGCTCGTCCGGGACTTCGCCGGGAACGACATGAAGATTGCGCGAGGGTAGTCGCAGGAATTCGGCGTGCGCACCATCGCGACCCACAATGCCGAGCACGGTCCGGTGCGCACAGTGCCGCGCATCGCCTGCCAGGCAAAGATTACAACGCCCGCAACCGGCATTGATTTCACCGACCACGCGCTGGCCGGCTTGCAGTGCGGTTGGCAGAAGCCCGACCGCCAGGGAGGGCTCTTCCTTCAGCGTTCGCTCAGCAGCCGTCGCTGACGTTCGGGCTTCCGCCAGGCTTTCCACGACACCAACAAACTCATGGCCAAGAGTGCCCTGAAACCCTGCATAGCCACGACTGATTTCCAGATCCGTGTTGCAGACTCCGGACAACGTCACGCGCACGATTGCTTCAGGGCCAGGGTGGGGCTTTTCAACGTCGCGTACGGCAATACCATGATCTTCAACTCGTAGAGCTTTCATAGTAATGTTGCGACCTGTTTAGCGGGTGACAGGCAGGAATGCCTGTCCTACTTAGAAAACTTTTGTGCGGCCGTACGCGTTTTCTGCTGTCAGCTCGATACTCTGTTTGCGACCGGCCACAGTGATTGGCAAGCGCCACTCAATTTCATTGTCGGCCGAAAGCTGCGCGACCAGCCACCAGTTTCCTTCGGGGACATTGACTGTTGCCTGCCCCAGCTTATCGAGCCGGGTCTTCACTGAAGAGCGGCCATTCATGCGCCGCAGCAGAAAATCTTCGAAGCTCGTACCGGCGTGCGGTTTGGCAAGATACTCGCGTTGCGCGGCCGATACATCTACCGGATAAAGATTGACCGGAACATCCAGCCGGCCCTGGTAATTCGCCGGCTGGCGCAGAACGATCTGCAAACTGGTTGCCGGCGCTAATCGCGAATCGCTTCCTGCCTCCGGAATCTGAGCGGGCAGTTTACGATAAACGCTCCAGCCGGCTACCAGCAGGGCCACTGGCAAAGCTGTGCGCAGGATCACCAACAGGATTCCGATTACGGTGCCTTCGCTCTTCAAGTTCGTTGTCGCTATCGGAAAGAAACTATTTCTTCAGTTGCCTTACGTAGCCAACCAGCGCGTTGATTTGGCTTTCGGAAAGCTTCTTTTCAAAGCTGGGCATTTTGCCACGGCCGTTGTTGATGGAGTTGAATATCCGCTCGTCACTAACCCTGGCCTGCCATTCGGCGTCGGCCAGATCGCGCGCATGCTTGAACTTTCCTTTGAAGGTCTTCGATCGCCCATCATTGCCGTGACACGTGGCACAATGCTTCGAATACAGCGTACGGGGATTCGCATTGGTTTGCATGCGTTCGCCTTCTGTCCCCACTGCCAGCCTTGCTTGCGAAGTGTGCATCAGTGCGAAGGCGCCCAGGAAAAGCGCAATGACAATTGCGCTAACTTTCAGAATTAATTTCATCGGTGCTGGATCCTTTCTCTAGAGTTGCATGATACCGAAGGCGGCGGTTTTTGTGTATCGTCGGCGCTGCACTCTTGCAGCAAGGTTGAAAGCTAACCGAATGCGCGATAATCTCAATCTCCAAAACAGGTGGGTAAGGAATCGTGACACTGAAACGCATAGGACAAACGGTTGATTAACTTCCTGACAGACAAATTTCGCGACGAGTGTGGCGTGTTCGGAATCTACGGGCACTCAGAAGCGGCGCGCCTGACTTATCTTGGTCTTTACGCGCTACAGCATCGCGGTCAGGAATCCTGCGGCATCGTCGCCTCCGACGGAGTGGAGCTGCGATCTGAGCGGGCCATGGGCCTGGTATCGGATGTCTTCGATCAGACCCGACTCGATCGCCTGCACGGCGAAAGCGCCATCGGCCACGTGCGCTATTCAACCGCCGGCGAAGTCTCGATTCGCGAAGCGCAACCTTTTCTGGTCATTTGTCAGCACGGACAAATTGCTGTTTGCCACAATGGCAACCTGCCGTTCGCAAAAGAGGAACGAAAACGGCTGGAACGCGAGGGCGCGATCTTTTCATCAACCTCCGACACAGAAGTTGTATTGCACGGCGTGGCCCGATCGAAAGCAACTGTCACCGAAGCCATTCCTGAAGTGCTGCGAGACACTGAGGGCGCGTTCTCCATGCTCTTCCTGACACCCTCTTCGTTGATTGCGATTCGTGACCCGCGAGGCTTCAGGCCCCTGGCACTGGGGCGCCTGGGCGACGCGTGGGCAATCGCCTCGGAGACTTGTGCTTTTGATTTGATCGATGCGCGCTACATTCGCGACGTCGAACCGGGCGAGATGATCGTTATCGATGAAAACGGATTACGCTCGTCAAATCCGTTGCGCGCTCAGGAGCATTCGATGTGCCTCTTTGAGCACGTTTACTTCGCCCGCCCTGATTCATTAATTTACGGCCGGTCGGTTAACCAGTCGCGCCACCGGATGGGCAGACGACTGGCCATCGAGCATCCGGCGGATGTGGACATGGTCGTGCCAGTGCCCGACTCCGGCGTCGCCGCGGCCATCGGCTACGCGGCGGAAAGCGGCATTACCTATCGCCAGGGCCTGGTGCGCAATCACTATATCGGGCGAACTTTTATCGAGCCGAAACAGTCGATACGTTCTTTCGGCGTGCGCATCAAGCTCAACCCCGTGCGCCATCTAATTGAAGGCAAGCGGCTGGTGTTGGTTGACGATTCAATCGTGCGTGGGACTACCTCGAAGAAAATTGTGCAGATGATCCGCGAGGCCGGCGCCGCGGAGATTCACATGCGCATCTCCTGCCCGCCGACAATCAGTCCTTGTTATTACGGTGTGGACACGCCGAATAAAGCTGACTTGATCGCGGCCCAGATGTCCGTGGAAGAAATCAGAAAGTTTATTGGCGCGGACTCATTGGGTTATCTTTCGCTCGAGGGCATGTTGGAGGCGGCCGGCATCAAGGCTGACTCGGCCTGTGTAGCGTGCTGGAACGAGCGCTACCCAACCCGGATTACGCAAGAGGCTGAGACGCTGCATTCGCGAGAAATGGCGACTATTCAATCAGAGATTTAATATGACTGGAAATCTTCACCTTGCCGGCCTACTTTCTGCGATCGCATTTCTGCTATTCAATAGCGGGAATTTTGGGAAGGCAGCACCACAGCAGATCGCCCT
>JBDUCF010000112.1:0-7832 GCA_040003545.1 Pyrinomonadaceae bacterium
GCAACGGCCTCGGTTTTGGAGTGTACTTGCAGTTTCTGGTAGATATTCTGCAGATGAAAATTGATAGTGGTGGGTGCTACGCCTAACTTTGTCGCCGCGGTTTTGTAGTTATGTCCCTCAGCGAGCAGCTTCAGAATACGAATCTCGTGCGGGGTGAGGTTGTATTCGGCGCGGTTCGGCGGGCGAACCTCGCGAAATAATCGGATGACACGGCGGGCCACTTCCGGCGACATCGGCGCGCCACCCTGCGCTGCTTCCTTCACACTTTCAACCAGCTCAGCCGGCTGTGTCTTTTTCAAAAGATAACCTGAGGCGCCGGCGCACAACGCATCGAAAATGCGTTCGTCATCATCGTGGATGGTGAGCGTCAACAACAACATCTCGGGATAGCGCTCCTTAAATAAACGTATGCCCTCGATGCCGCTCATGCCCGGCAACCCGATGTCCAAAAGGATCACGTCGGGGACCTGCGCGCTTATCCGGGGCAAAGCTTCTTCCACCGAACGAAAGCTGCCCGTGCATTGGAAGCCTTCGGTGCCGGTGATCAAAGCAGTAAGGTAGTCGCGGAATTCGCGGTGATCTTCAATAATTGCGACGCCAACCGGACGGGGCCGCTCGGCCGGCGAAGCGACGGCTGGAGATTGGCTTTCGCTCGACATCATCCCATTGTCACCTCAGTAGGGCAGGCATTCCTGCCTGTCACTTCTTCATTTTGAGAGCGCGCCCAGCTTACGACCGAACCGCCCCCGAGTCACTGTGAATTCTCATAGTGCCTTAACCGTGAACGGCCTAGTGGGGCTTTCAAGATCACTGTCGTACCCGCGTTCGACCCCGAGATTACCTCGAGCCGGCCTCCCAGCTTCTGGGCGCGGCGCCGCATGCTGTCTAATCCCTGGCCATGATCCGGGCCCGCTTCGTCGAATCCACGTCCATCGTCGCTGACCTTCAGGATGATCATACCGCGCTCAATCTTCAAGGTGGCTTCAGCCGACTTGCATCCTGAATGTCGCGCGACGTTGTTGACACCTTCCTTGAAAACGAGAAAGACCTCGCGCCGCACTTCGGCGTTGATTCTGACGTTCTGATCCGGTTTAGGCGCGTCGAAGTGAAACTGAATATCGCGTGAAGCGAAACTGTCACTGGCAAATCGCCGCATTCTATGCGCCAGATCGAGTACGTTGTCTCTGCTGGGATTCACCGCCCAAACGATGTCGCTCATGGCCTCGACTGATCGGCGGGAGACATCTGCCATCACTGAGAGTCGCTCGGCCATCCGCGGATTGTCGCGTCGCGCCGATTGGCCCAGCATCTCGCTCAAACCGGCAATCAGGGAGAGATTCGATCCAATGTCGTCGTGTAGATCGGAAGCGATGCGCGTCCGCACACGCTCGAGCTCGATGACCCGGCGCAGTCGATAGCGATACGCGGCGTATGCGGCAGCGGCCAGAAGCACGGCGACCAGGGAAAGGAACCACCATCGTTGCCAGATATGCGGCAGGATAGTGAACGTAACAACCGCCGGCGCAGAACTCACGACGCCGTCCGATGTCAGCGCGCGCACCAGAAAACGATAACGGCCGGGCGCCAGGTTCGCATAGTTGACGGTCCGCTGCTCGGTCGGGGCACTCCAATCCGCATTGCTTCCTTCGAGTTTGTACTGGTAGCGCAGCACATCGCCGGGGCTGAAGCTCAAGCCGACGAAGTCGATCTGCAATTGATTTCGGTCTGCGGGAAAATCAGGTAGCGATATCTCTTTCTCACCGAGGGCCGAAACATGCTGCGTAAACCCGGCAACACGTAAGCCGTTGATCAGAATCGGCGGCGACGTTCCGGATCCCTCTGATGGGGGCACGAAACGCGACATACCTTTGGTGGTCCCGAACCAGAAAGCTCCGTTACGATCGCGGAAGGCGGCGTCAATTGAGCCGGTGGCTAAGCCATCGGCAGTTGTAAAGTGTTTCACCCGGCTCGTGTCAGGGTCGAACTGGTCGATGCCGCGGCCGGTCGACACGTAGAGTCGACCTTGCAGATCTTCGATGATGACTCCGGCGCCGTTACTGGAAAGTCCCTGCGCGGTCGTGTAGCTCTTGAAGACCGGTCGCTCGGCTGCAGGGTCGTCAACGCGGACTAAGCCGCTGCGCGAGGAAGTAAACCAGAGCCGCCCCGCGTGATCTAAATAGATCTGACTAATCCCACCGGGCGGCAATCCCTCATTCGTGGTGAAGTACACGAAACTACCCTGCCGGTAACGCGCCAGGCCACCACTAAATCCGATCCAGATATTTCCCGAGCGGTCTTCACCGAACGACCGGGCTAGATCATCCTTTGGTGAGGGTAAGCCGGGACTATTGCCCAGGTCCTGCATCCTTTCGCTCGGACGCGTCCACCGCGCCAGCCCGTTCTGCGAACCAATAGTCGATACCCAGATAGCCCCGGTCGAATCTTCGAACAGCCGGAACACCTGAAGAGCCGCCAGCCCGTCCCTGGTCGTGTAAACAGCCAGCGGTCGCGCGGACTCAATCTCCGTGAAATTCTCCTTAGCGGGAAAACGATAGAGCCCTAATCCGGTTCCGACCCACCACTCGCCGTCTCGCGCCTGTCGGGTAACTTCCTCAAAGACCCAACCACCCTTATTCAACGCCTCGGGCATAAACCACTTGAAACTTTGACCGTCAAAGCGGCCCAGTTGCTGGCGTACGGCAGACTCGCTCTTGTTCAGAAGCCCTCGCTTTGCTCCGGCGAAGCTGGGCGAGGGCGTGTTGCCCAGAACATAGGCCCTGAAACAAACACCGCCTCGGTGATCCGCGAAAATTGCGTTGACTGTCACCACTCCGTCCAGCTCGTCATAGGTCAGAAACCCGCCGTGCACCAGCTTCATCGCTCCGGCAGTGTTCGTACCGAGCCAAAGGTTGCCGCCGGTGTCTTCCTCGAGCGCGGTGATCTCGTGAAAGGTCAAACCGTTTTTGGGTGTATATGCGTGAAACTTTTGGTCCGGCCCGTTGGCATCAGGGAAAAACTCAATCAGCCCGGTGTTGGTCGCCACCCAGAATCTGTGGTCAGAGGTTTCAAAAAGCTGAAAGACCCAGTCAGTCGGCAAACCGTTCTTTCGACTGTAGGCATCGCCGATTGACACTGAGTCGTCCCTGTCATTGATCGCGAAACGGAAGAAACCGCCCATTCTTGTGGCGGCCCAGAGCCGCCCCTGATGATCTTCCAGCAGGTCATGGATGATGTCGTTCGGCAATCCGTCGCGTTTGGTGTAGTGCTGAATGCTACCGTCGGGCCGGCGGCAATAGAGCCCGCTGAAGGCCGCGACCCACAAAAAACCGCTGCGGTCTTCGAGCAGGTCGGTAACAAAGACTTCCTTCGCAGGATCGCTCTTGGTCGCAAGATCCACGGGTAAGAGCTTGAAACGACCGGCACCTCGCTCCAGCCGGTAAAGGGTGGTCCATGTTCCGCACCAGATCGTACCCCCGCGGTCTTCAGTCAGCACGTTGACTGCTCGGGCCCGGCGATCTTCGTTCTCGGGAACTACTACCGTGAACATAGCTGGTGTTGCGGTCTGCTCGTTCGCAAAAACAACATGCGCCGTGGGTTGACCCCGCGGATTGAAGAGAACGAGACCGGCATTCGTTCCGATCCAGAATTCACCGTTGCGCGTCTCGAGGAAGTCAGTGACGTTAGGGTTCGGCAGACCCTGGTCCGCGCCATAGTTGTTAAAGGTGTAACCGTCGAAACGCGACAACCCCTCGGCGGTGCAGAACCAGAGGAAGCCGCGGGAGTCGCGCACGACTTTGGTGATGACGTTATTCGGAAGACCGTCAGCGACGGTGTAGATCTTGAGCGGCAGGCGCGCGCCCTGAGCGCTAAAGCACGCGGACAATACCAGGCCCGTAGAAACCAAAAGGACCTTCATCACCTGAGTAGCGGGGGGCATGCCCCCTTCCTGACTGCGAGTAATCTCAACTGGCCATCGAACTCGATCTAATGCCGGCTTTTGACCGCGTAATCCGGCCAGCAATCCAGGAATCTAAAATTATCCCGCGAGCGGGAATCCATTCCTTCGTCAAATCCAAACGGGAAGGCCGTTGGCGTTACAGGCGCGGGCGGCGCGAACTTGGGATCCAACGCCTTCGCGATCTGATCCCTTGCGTCTGCCAGATGCGCGCGGGTAGCTCTGTCCGTTGCCCGCGCCGAGGCGACTCCGATCGAGGCGCTTAAGTCGCGCAGCTCGGCGCGAATTAATCCGCGGTAGTCATCCGTCACCGGCGTTCTGCCGTTCAGCTTCTCTGAAAGTAGATCGATGTACGCGCGCTGCAGATTGCGCCGGTAGGGATCGATGTGAACCGGACCAGCTTCGATTTCGCGCCAGATGCCTTTGCGCACATCAACCAGAAAGTCCGCCGGTCGATAGGCCGCCGGGCCATCGATTGCTTCCTGTTCTACCAGACGTGAAAAGCGAGCATTGCTCAGCAGTGAATTCAAGACCCGTAGCTGCGCGCCTTTCACTCGATCCAGCATGCCTGTCGGTTCAATGCGCCTCAGCAATTCCGGCTTGATGGCCCAGGTGGGCGTGGCAAACGCGTTGTCGTTCAGGAACCGCACCGCGGCCGCCTGTCTCGCCCGCGGCACCATGGTGAATCGCACGCCATCCTGACCGGCGTGTTTTTGCTGCGAGTCAAACCCGCCGACAATTCCCGTGACGTGATTCAGTTCCGTGGCCCACTGGCCCAGCATGCGACCGTAAAGTTCCTGGAGATCGTCGTAGGGCTCGCCTGCGTGCGACGTAGCAGGCAGCAACATGTCGGCTACACGCTGAAGGTTCTTGATTCCCAGCGCGGTCGAGGCGACGGCGTCGGCGTCACCGACCGCTTCCGTGTTCTCTCCCGGATCTGATCCGCGCGCATCGGCGGTTGAAAAGCGAAGCCAGGGCTTGGTGTCCTGTTCGCGGGCCCATTCGTCGAGAGTTTTCTTTTCCTCATCAGGGGTTCTGGCGCCCGGAATAGGTTTGTAACCCCACCTCGTGGCCCACTTGTCGTAAGGCCCAACGCCCGGAATTAACAAGTCAACCGGAATATTGTCTTCCGGCTGGGCGACATAATTAAAGCGCGAGTAATCCATCAATGTAGGCGTGTGTCCCATCGTACGCAGCCACTCGGGATCGCGCATCTTTTCGGCCGGATACTCGGCACTGGCTTTCATGTTGTGCTGGAAGCCGAGCGTGTGGCCGACTTCGTGGGCGATAACGTATTCGACCAGGCGTCCCATCAAATCATCGGGTAAGGGAAGCTTCCGGGCGCGAGGATCCAACGGTCCAACCTGGAGGAAATACCAGTCGCGCTGCAAGTTCATTACATTGTGATAGTACTGAATGTCGGACTCGAGAATTTCTCCCGTGCGCGGATCGGAAACGTGCGGACCTGACGCGTTCTCGATGGTAGACGGCAGATAGCGAATGCAGGAGTATCTTGCATCCTCGCAGTCCCAATAAGGCTCTTCGGTTTTCGCCGGAGCATCTTTGGCGATGATCGCGTTCTTGAAACCGGCCGCTTCGAAGGCCGGCTGCCAGTCTTCGATGCCTTTCTTGATCCACTTTACCCATTTGGTAGGAGTAGCCGGATCGACATAGAAGATAATCGGCTTAATCGGTTCAGACAGTTCAGCGCTCGGCTCTTTCTTTTCCAGACGCCAGCGGGTGATGTAAACGCGCTTCGGAGCCCGTTGTTCATCGACGCCATAATCCGTTTGCTCGATGGTGAAATAGCCCACCCGCTCGTCGAACAGGCGGGGCATCATGGGTTTTTCCGGCAGTTGGACCATGCTGTAGTGCATCACGACGGTCGCATTTGTTCCGGCCCTCATGCCCTGCGCGAAAGGGTTGGGTGGGGGTTGTGGGCCACCACCGCCACCGCCGGGCGTTAGGTCGGGCGGAGAGGTATAAGTTTGCGACACTTCGACTTCTATGTTCGTCGGGAAAGATTTGACCTTTTCAATAAACGAACGAGTTGGATCAAAGCCGCGGGCGCGGAGTCGGGTACGGGCGCTGAACTCCGTTACTTCAGTGGTAAAAAGTTTCCCGACGTCAATAACGCACGAATCGTCTTTGCCGAATGCCTCGATATTGAAAACCATAATGATCGTGTCATTGTTCGCCGCCTGCACCGCGCGCGAGACTGGCAGCGCCGGATCAGCTACCACCTCGTACGAAACATTGCGCAGCAGTACGCGATTGTTCTTTCGCTCCCACTTAACCACGCGATTGCCGGCTGCCTGGCCGCCATAGCCGGCGCCCAGAGTCGTCTTGGCGATCTGACTGACCCAGAGAAACTCCTTGCCGAGTTCCTTTTTGGGAATCTCGTAATAAGTTTTTTCCTTCAGCGTATGAACTGTGAAGATGCCTTCGTCGGACTTCGCTTCCTTGGTGATCACTTTGTCATAGGGCTTTGGCTCCGCTGGCTGATCGGGCCGGCCGGGCCGGTCCTGCCCTGGACCGGGAGTGGCGGTCGGCGTCTGCGGCTCCTGCACGTCGTTGTCAGCTGCGATCTTGTCAGTCCCACTTGCGGTAGCGGGTGGGCCTTGCTTTTTTCTTGTCGCTTTTGGTTGCTGCGTTGACCCACCCGCTATCGCAGGTGGTACTGACAGCGATTGGTCCTGATCGATTGCTCGCGTTCGGCTCGTAAAAACGGCCAGGGAAACCACGAACAATAGAGTCAGGGCAGAGACAAAGAGAGACCGGGGTGGTATTCGCATTGGGGTTGCTCCTCAGGGATTTCAGAAATGTGGATCGATAATAACTCTGACGCGAGCCCGACGGTGAACCTAGAGTGGGGAGACGATAAGCCATCAAGCGCGTTACAGTCAATGGAACTGCGCGCCGAGTCACGACGTCATTTATGGTCACCGCACTGGAGGGCTTGAAACTGACCCAGGCAGCTTCAGTTTGGGACTCGTCTCTGTTTTTGCACCAGCCTCGGTGGTGAGAAGTTTCCTATCCGTTTCGCCTCTCTTTGTCCCTTATTGCCGGGACAATAATCCCACCGGCCCGACCCGGCCGCCGGCTTCAATGCCGCATGATCGCAACAACGCTTAGCATTAACCCAATTTCAGAGTCCTTAGCGTTGGATGGTTTGAGGAAACCACAGCGGCCTGACGATTGCTATTGCCTGACTGGCAGTGTTGTGTCCGTAATCTGAAAGAGTGCCCACTCTTATGTCTCTTAATCCTCCCCGCATTTTTCGCCGTCAGCTCTTAACCGGAGCTCGGTTAAAACAGTTCCCACGATAGTCATATCCGATTGAGCTGCGTCCACACCCCGACCTGGCCGACAGTGAACAGGGCGGAGATGGCAGCAGTCGTGAATACAATCCCTCCAGCGCCAAAGTAAAAAGATGAAACAACTGTCCCCTAACAAAGAAAAGGTCGTCAC
The DNA here is from genome assembly GCA_040003545.1 of Pyrinomonadaceae bacterium. Lineage (GTDB taxonomy): Bacteria > Acidobacteriota > Blastocatellia > Pyrinomonadales > Pyrinomonadaceae > DASXRU01. The sequence continues at coordinate 7,427 of JBDUCF010000112.1, forward strand.
CCAGGTGACGGCGGGCGAGCCGACCATCGCCGGCAGCCGGTTTTCGATCAAGTTATTTATCGTCGCCTTTTTCTTCACGGGGGCGGTCCTGGCCTGGTTAAGCTGGAGCACCTACGACCTATACACGCGGGACACAATCATCAAAGAGCAGATTTGGCGCAGCGAGGAACTCCAGGGCACCATTATTCACCTTGATGAAGTCTTGACCATGTCCGCCAGAATGGCGGCAGCCACCGGCGATCCACGGTGGGAGGCGCGCTACCGGAAATTTGAGCCGCAATTGGACGAAGCGATCAAAGAGATTTTGAAACGGTTTCCCTCGCAAACACTCAGCGAGATCGACGCCGCCAACAAGCAACTAGTGGAGATGGAAAATCACGCCTTCACTCTAGTGCGCGACGAGCAC
>JBDUCF010000113.1:0-7817 GCA_040003545.1 Pyrinomonadaceae bacterium
CCAACACGGCGCCTAGTCAAACAGATTTGTCGGTTTTTCGCGTGTCATTCGAAACAGTAAGGCGACGAACGACAATATCAGACCGACCAGGAGCCATTGGATTGTAAACGCGACGTAAAAGACGAATTCGTTTCCGCCATGCAGATTTCCCGAAGCGACAGCGGAAATTATCGCTGGAATCAGATTCATGCCGCGCCACGCGTTAGGCAGCCCCACATGCCAAAGAAAATATTCGCCGAGTGGAGAAGTCTCGCTGAACATGAGCCAGTTGAGAACGAATGCCGCAAGAAGAGTAAGACTACAAACCGTAAGATGAAAGATTGTTCGGCGCGACATAGAGTCAGTTAGACTAGCGGGACAATTTAGCGCCCAACCACGTATTAGACCGCGCACCGGAACACAAGCACGCTATCCGGCGCATTATACCCCGCCAGCTTCATCCCAATCACTTTGGCTTTACCTCTTCTTATTGCCGCTAGTGCGCCTGATGCCAAACCAACGGCGAGGTAGATCACGCCGACGAATATCGCTGGGTTGAGCCATCGTTTGCGGGGAGAGTCGTCCATAAGAGTGTACCTAACGGTTAAGTTGATAACGCGGGAACGGTGCAACGTGTCGCGCGTACCACCTGCGCCCGTGCCAACCCTGCACCTGCCAGCCGAATCTCGATATGGGGTCAAGTTCCTGGACCCAGAATCTTGCCGGCACGGTGGCGGTAGGGTTGACCCGCCCAACCTCAATATCAGCCACAACAACGCCGGGCCCATCCCGTTTGGAGCGGCGGGCAATTACATTCCCTTCGCCATCGCAGATAATCGCGCCCCCTCCCAGTTCGGTAACATAGGGCAGTGGCAACAGCGGGGTCCTGGAGCGTATGCGGCCACAGTGGGTCGCCTCCACCACTGGACCACCAACTAGTTTGGCGAACAGCGGCGCCCAATCGCTGTAGCGTTCTATCGAAGTCTGGAGATACCGGCGAAAGGGCATTCCCTTCGGCGCTCCCCACACGCATGATCCTCCCACCACTAGATCAACTTTACCCCGCAAGCGCTTTACGGTTCGAGTACGATTATATTCCAGGCACAGGGCAACACCCGCGGTAACACTCCCGGCTTTGATTATTCCGTCATCCGTGCCGCCGATGTAGAAGCAGTTCTCCCACATTGTCGGAATGTCCTTGTTATGTCTGCCGGCTATGCCCTCAGGTGTGACAAGGAAAAATGCATTCCGCACCTGACCGTCAGCATCGCTACAAAGAAACGATCCGCCGACAACAGCTTGATGTCGCCTGGCAAGACTATTTAGCAGGGTTGTGGCGGGGCCATCCGGCGGCAATGAGCGGTGCGCCAGTTCAGGTAAGAACCCAACACCGGTGGTAAAGAACTCGGGTAGGATAATCCACTCGGCGCCTTCATTAGCGGCCCTGTCAGCGAGTTGTTCACATGCTGCCAGGTTCGCATCGATGTCACCGAGAACGGTTTGAAGTTGAATTGCTGCTACACGCATATCACGCTACACAAGCGAAATGACTTTGATTTCATTTAGAACACTCCTTTCGAAATTCCCTGTAGAACCCACCCGCTACCGCATGGTGGTACTGACCTCATGGGGCCGCAGCTATCGCAATTCAGCGGGGCCAGACTTCATCAGTATCCTATTTTATTACCGGTTGACATCCTGTGCGAACGGCCAGATCGCGCAAAACAGTCAGATGTTGTTTCGATAAATCAAGAGACCTATCTCCCAGGCGCAACTTCACCTTCTTCGCGTTTGCGAACTTCGCAAAGATTCCACAAGGTACAGACACGCCGAGTGATTCCATGACCAGAACGCCAGGTCCAGAACCTAGAAGTTCCACGTTAGGAAAACTCCAGTGACTGTCATCGGCAGTGATCTCCAGATCTTTGTGCCGCGAGAGTTCCCATCTGTTGGTTGACTTAACAATTGAACGGAAAAGCAACGCCACCGATTCCGGTTTTACGAAAGTCTTACCTTTATAGGTAAAGAATGCGGATAGCCTTAGCCCTTCCTCTTCGCTTTCGAAGGTTTCTTGCCGGACGTAAAAAGTAATCAGGCGCATAAGACCAAAGCTAACCACGGTTGTGTCAAGTTTGGGGTCATAGACGGTGATGACTTTTCTGGTGTTCTCTTCGTAATTTCGATCCTGGCTCAGCGCGCGCGGAGCGTACAGAAGCAAGGCGAAAGCGATCAGTAGGCAGCTATATCGTTTCATAACTCCACATTTGCTCTTGACTGCACGGCGTCGCACGTCTGACTTGGCCGGGCGCGTCGATTACATTCATGTCAGAACCGCCTGCGGTAGCGGGCGGGCAATCAACTTGTCAAACACGCTTCCCGCCCTCCGGTCCAACGAAGTATTAGGTGGCACGCGTTCGAGGGTCAACCAGGGGTGAACCGCCTCGTTTCCACAGCGATAGCGCGAGTCCAACTATTGTAAAGCCGAACATTAGGAGGTTCATGATTACACCCGGCGGAGTTCCGACCCTGACAATCGGAACGAACTGGAAAATCACCTGACCGCCTAGATAGCTAACGCCGAGCACGACAAACATCAGCGGCACGGCGCTGCGATATCGGAACAACACGACCGCACATATCAGCGAGATAATCAATCGTCTGAGCGAAGCGGTCATGAAGATTGCCAGGATTGTTTGCGCGGCGGCGGCCGGGTAGGTCTCAAGCGGGATGCCATCGGCGGACTGCGCGATCGAATAACCGTTGACGAGGACCAATATGCTCTGAAGGGTGTGCACGAAAACTATTAACCCTAAGAACCACAGCGCGATCTTCGAACCGGAATATTTATTATCGATGGGTTGGGGAAAAAGTTTGTCGAACATGGCAGTTCCTTTAGTGACGACGACCTAATGCATCCAGGGTGCAGATGCATACGAAAGGGTGTCGCAGAAGGTTCCGCCGGAGGAACACCATTCGGGTTCCCGGTTGCTGCTCCGAAATGGAGGGACCGGTTGCACTAAGGATGACGTTAATGACCTATCTCGTTCTTAGTAGGAATAGTCGCAAGAATCTTATTGTCCCGGTCATCGTAGATAACATACTTTACCGGCAATATCATCACACGTTCCGAATCCACCGGGCCGACCGGTAGCGCATTCACAGCTAACCGCAGATGAGGCTTGAGCTCAGTTGCTTTGTCAGACGGGGTTTTGAGACTCAATTCGGGGAACGCATGAGCATAAACCCCATTTACGCGGCTGGCGATAGTGTAATTTGTGTTGAATAAGTCGTAGGTGGTTGTAAATTCCTGCTCTTCGGCGTGGTAAGTGAAATCCGTTTTGAGCAGGAAAAAAGTATCCTTCAACTTTTTACCGTTGAGATCGGTTTTGTTGAAATAGTTTCTAAGTTTCGAAAAATATTGTTCCTGTGTCTCAGACTCATCCTGAATAAATACTTCAGGCGACTTTTTGATCAAAGCTACTAGAGATTCGAGAGGCTCCACGCGCAGCCGATCAGCTGGTTGGTTAGGCGCCGGCGAAGGAACGTAGTCCCAGGTCTTATCGGGTTTGAGCAAGACCTTTTGCCCATCGGGCAATGAAACTTCAATTGGTTTTTGTCCAAAGGATAAACTCGGCGCAAAGAGGAGTAGCAATAAGACTAGATGTTTCATAAGAAGTAGTGTGGTTCTTAGCGGGTCCCTGGAGCTCACTATCCAGCTTCATTCAGAGAGCATTTCCAATCTTAATTAAACGGGCGCGACGGGTGTTAAAGGGCGCCGACGCGGGCTATCCCACCAGGGCCTGCTGCACCGCTGAGAGCACTGTCTGATCTGTCGGGAATCTGACCCAACCCTTCCTGGCGACCATCCGGTCTCCTACCCAGATACTGAACTCTCCGCGATCACCCTCAACTAGTTCTGGCTGTATCCCCAGCTCACGCTTGATTAACTCCGCCACACGGGCGGCTCTCGGCCGATATGACGCTCAGATCTTGCAGAACCGGATGCGCACTCGCTCCATCGTGTAATCCTCCAGACTTATCTTGAGCAATGACCTCTGATGCTAATTCTACTGCCAAAGCATGAATGTTTGAACATGGTCTCACCTGTTACCCATGGCCCTCTCACGCCCGGCAACACCCGCCGCGCATCAAAGCATCCTTCGCTCAATCACACAAGTCACGAAATACGCCGCCGCTCTCCGACCCAACTATTTGTTCCGCTGCGGGGCGCACTGGACGGCCCGCGCGGGCTCGCCAGCCACCGCATGGACACCACGACACCGAGCGTGTAGGCAAAAAAGTGAAATAGCAACCTGACGACGTCAAGGGTTGTCGACCGGAATCCTAAGCCGAAAAGAGCCGAAGAGCCGGCCGCGACGACCGTACAAACTAACGTCGTCCTTTCGATCGAGTCGCGGCGGAACGGCAAGAGGATTAGAGCAGAGATCACGACAGCAAATCGCACACCCGTTTGCAGAGGCGAAAGTGGCGAGCGAGGCGCCAGACCAAATCGCAGCTACCAGTAGGCGGTCCACACTGCTCCCGCGGCGCAGACAACCGCCAGGAAGACGACAACCGCCGTAAGCTTTGTTTGTCTCTCGAAGCGAGGAACATTCTGTTGAGCGAGCGCTTCACTGCGAATGAAGAGCAGTGAAGCCACAGCTGCGACAATAGTACAGAGGAACGGTTGTTTCATGCGGGGTTATTACAGCGCCGCTTGCGAATCATGACGCTCGCTCGCCAGCTTCGATCCAACGATTTTTTCGGCACGCCCCAGCATTTCATTTCAACCTGCGATTCCATTTTTTCAACGACGCATCCTGACGACACTGCGCCAGGGGCCGGGCACGTGAAGATTTGATTTCGATGACTTCATGCGTTTGCTTATTGGCGCGAAGTTGCAAGCAAGCACAGCCATAGCCGTGTTCTCCGGCGTTGGTTACCACCCACTGGCCACGTTTGAATCTCGGCCATGGCCAATCACCAGTTACCTGATAACCGCCCTGCACGCCGATAGTCCATTCAGCCTCGCGGTCGTAGAGCCATATGTTTGCCGGCGTGGGATTAGTAAACCAGCCGCAACGCGTTTCAAAGTCTGCCGGCGTTTCGTTGGCTATTGGGATCTTGGACGGCCCAACACTCGCAAAGTAAACTGCATTGGGGGCCTCTGACCGAGCCAAGACGATGTCCGGGAGGCCATCCCGGTCAAGATCGGCAATGGCAAAGCCATAGACGGTGCCCTTGTTGTCGCCAAACTGAATTGGCGTGAAGTGCCTGCCTGAGCCGTTGAAGTAGATCGTCGACGGAGCTTCGACATTGCCCACAATGATATCCAGCCTCCCATCGCCGTTCAGGTCGCTGACCGCGAGAGCGTATGGTGACACTTTTCCGCTACTGAGGACCACGCCGGCTAAGAACGTGCCACCCTTCTGACCGAAATAAATGAAGACGCCCCGCTTTTCGTCGATGGCGACAATGTCCAGCCAACCGTCGCGATCAAAATCTGCCACTTCGGCCATCCGAATTTCCGCGTCCGGAGGGCCGAACGGGATTCGCTTAAGGTTCGCATACACAGCCTTAGCGCCAGCGAGATACACATAGCTCTGGCCGCCGTCACGATTTGGAACGACGAGGTCGATAAGTCTGTCGCGATTGAAGTCCGCGTGGGTGATGGTCGTGGCGGACTCGTGTGAGAATGGAATGCAGTCCGTGTCGAAGCTGCCCTTTCCCTTGTTCAAACAGATGTAGTTAGCGGGGTCCTTGTCAGTTCGATTGGCGACGATGATATCGGGCTGGCCGTCGCCGTTGAGATCGACCACGCTGGCGTTCCGCGTCTCCCACTCAGCCCGGCCGTAGGATGATCCCAGGTGGAAGTGACCCTTCCCATCATTGAGGTAGATCACCTTCGGGTCTGGTGTGTCATTGCTGAGCACTACATCCAAATCGCCATCCCCATCAATGTCAACCAGGCGGCCAGAGTACGAGCGATACGGCGTCTCACCGAGATTGTAGGCAATCGGAAAGTGGCCCCGGCCGTCACCGAGGAGCACCCGGCTAATCAGTGGCCAATGCCGTCCCTTGACGAGCAGGACGTCGAGTTTGCCATCGCCATTCAGATCAGCGATGCTCACGTTGGCTGAGGTATCGGAGGTTGTCTCGAGCAGGAGGACGCGATCATAGCGCGGGAACGTCTGCGAATTGGCTAACGCACGCAACTGCGCCACGGCGCCTTTACCAGGTAGAGTCTGAGGAGCTGAAGGTGAGGCACCGACCAGGACCAGACCAGCGAGTAATAGCGCCCGCTGAAACATCATGCGCATCTTATTGCCTCTCCTCACGCCCGGTGCTCGCCTAATGCTTGCGCTCCAACCATAGCGAGCCATTCAACGCCACGTTTGAGCCGCGCGTTGCTTTGAACGCGTCGGGGAAACGTTTGTTATACAGCGCTTCGTCAATCACAGTGAAAGTAAAAGCGGTTGCCATCGAGGTCCTCGACTGTGAATTGTCGCAGTCCCCAGGGCTTCAACTCGAGGGGCTCAACGATCCTGGCTCCTAAAGAGCGAAGTTCGTTGTGCGTGGTTTCGATGTCTGGGGCAAACACCCAATGAACGGCGGGCTCAAACGGCTGGCTTCTTCTGCGAAAGAAAATGACGACGTCATCACGCGACACAGCACCGATCTCCTTCCCCGGATATAGCCAACCAATTTCGAAACCGAGTGCATCTCGATAGTGCTGTTGAGCTCGTTCTACGTCGGCAACTGGCAGTTCCGGGGTGGGATGGCTGAATTTCGTAGGCACTTCGTTCTGCTCCACAACGTCTCCTGGGGCCGCGCGCGTCTTGCGCTGTATAAACGACTGAGTTAATTGCGATAGCGATGCGACCCAACCCAACGCTGGCCTTCAGTTAATTGGAGGACTAATCGCAGTCTGCATCTATCATGCAGCCCATCAACGAGTCAACTTCGCACTGAAAAAAGTTAACGGTATCACTAATCGTGGGATCGTTTCTCCGCAGGGCCCGCCCCCTGGCCTCTCCCAAAGGGGAGGGGAATGGATAAAGAAATTGAAGTTAGGGGCACGACCCCACTCCCAACGGCGTTGCTGTCGAACGTCAGAGTTGACCGGTCCAACGACTTGTTGGCCTAACACCTGCCGCCTTCACGGGTCACCTCGGTTTCGACGATTGGGATTTCACCCACGAACGATAGTTCTTGGGAACGTCCAGTGTCTTCAGCTTTTCCCAAGCCCTCATCGCCTGCTCTCTCGTGGCGACCTTCTCCGCAGCCAGGAAGTCACTTATGAAGTTGATGTATCTCCCGTGGGGGATCTGGGCGAATGGCTCTCTGGTCTGGTTCAGTCGAACGTATTCTGTGACCAGATCTCCGTAGGTGAGCTTGACGCCCTTCATGAGTTGCTCTTCGCGCCAACGATTGAGCCGGTACCGCACGCCGGATTTCCTCTTCAAGCCTGGAGCGAGTCTCTGAGCTTCTCGTTCCAGGAAAGCTTTGGTCTCCTTGTCATTCGTGTAGGCCACTACCGGAAGATCGAGGCTCAGCCCTCGTTCGACGTCTTTGGTGCCTGACGGCGAGAGGCTTCTCTTGATCGGGCTCTTGATCTTGCCGGTCTCGAGAAAGAGTTTGATGGCCTTCTCGAGCTCGTCTTTGCGCAGCTTGCTCGCGGATGGGATCCCGATCGTCTCGGCAAATTCCTTAAGCTCGGTCGCGTACCAATAGCCATTGTCGAACTGGGCCAAGGTCATTGACATCGATAGCTTCGTCTTCGCTTTCAAGAGGTGGTCTCACCAATGAGTGTCTTTTGACTGTGAATGCTGCGCCGT
>JBDUCF010000114.1:0-7739 GCA_040003545.1 Pyrinomonadaceae bacterium
CAACGATCACATCGCGGCCATCGTCCCTAATTCGAAACTGGTAAATCAGAATTTTCGATCACAGCGCCAACGGACAAAACAGGGAGTAGCCCCCCGACCGTTGGGAAGCGGCTTGCGGAAGGTCAGAAGACTTTCCGCGCACCAGGCACAGCCGTAAGACTATGAACGCGCAACCTAACAGTTTGTGTTACAACAAACGGCATACACATTATAATCCGAAACGCCTTGGTTACTAGTTTGTATCCACAACAACTGTGGCAGCCCAAACGGCTGGCCTACTGGGAATGAATCTCTTCGACGCAATTTTCAGTCACCGAGGGCCGGCGCAAACAGCCTTGCTGTATGAAGCCCGGCAGATTTCTTATGCAGAGCTGCGCGACGAAACTTTACCTGTCGCCCAGTTGCTGTCAGCACTGAAGGTTATCGCAGGCGAGCGCGTCGGCATTCTGCTCAACGACTCGCCGGAGTTCATCACGACCTTCATAGCCGCTATTTCCCTGGGCTCAATCGCGGTTCCCATCAACATGGGCTTGCGGCTCGGTGAACAGCGAACGATTCTGAACGATTGCAGTGCTTCGCTAATTATTGTTGAGTCAGACTTGTGCGATTCGCTGCTGCAGGATGCGGACGAAGCTCTGCCTCATCTCAAAGACGTTGTTGTCGTTTTTCGGACCGAAGGAAGCGAATTCACCACGGAAACACAGAGAGCACAGAGGAAGCACGGAGAAGATTCGGCAAACGACGGAATAAGGCTTCACTCGTTCGGCGAGCTGATGAGCAAAGCGGAGGCGCAAGAGAGTTCCGCGTCCTTCAGCGACCGGGTAGAAGATGCACCGGCGTTCATACTCTACACTTCCGGCAGTACGGGCGAACCGAAAGGCGCTATACACCGGCAGTCAGACATTTTCTACACCAATGAAACCTACTGCCACGAAGTACTGAAGCTAAGAGAAGGCGACCGGATCTTCTCATCGTCGCGTCTGCCATTCGCATATGGACTGGGAAATAGTTTCTCTTTTCCTTTGCTGAATGGCGTGACTTCGATCCTGTGTCGCGAAAAGCCAACCCCAGACGTTATCAGCAGAGTCTTCAGCGGTTACAAGCCCACCATTTTCTTCGCTGTGCCGGTCATTTACAACGTGCTGCTCGATCACCATCGACGGACAGAAGCACTGGATTGTTCCAGTCTGCGTCTTTGCATCTCGGCGGGTGAAGCGCTCCCGGCAAAGATAGGAGAAGACTGGGAACGAACGTTTGGCGTTCCGGTGCTCGACGGCATCGGCTCGACCGAGATGCTGCATATGTTCATGTCCAACACTGAAGGCAACGTGCGTTACGGCAGTAGTGGAAAAGTTTTGCCGGGATACGAAGCGCGGTTGTTGGATCAGAAGGGCGACCCAACGCCCGCCGAAGCCGAAGGAAACCTTTGGGTAAAAGGCGCGAGCGCCGCAATCGGCTACTGGCAAAGGCCCGACACCACCGCCGGAACCTTTGTTGACGGTTGGGTGCGCACGGGAGATCTGTACCGTCGCGACGCGGAGGGCTACTACTATCACATGGGTCGGTCAGATGATTGCTTCAAATCCAGTGGCCAATGGGTTTCACCCGTGGAAGTCGAAGGCGTGCTATTACGAAACGAAGGTGTCATGCGCGCTGCGGTGGTGGAAGACTTCAGCGAGGACGGATTGCCATGTGCCTGCGCTTTCGTGGTGCGGCGGGTTGGCGCAACTGGCCAGGCAGAAACCGGCACGCAGGAAACTCAATTGGAAAAAACGTTGCGAGCTCTGGCGCGGGAACACTTGCCCCGCTTCAAACAGCCACGGCGGTATATCTTCGTTTCCGAACTCCCTTATACTGCAACGGGCAAGATTCAACGATTCAAGTTGCGGGAGGAATTACGGCAGCGTGAAGAAGGAGATGTTTCCATTAACAAATAGATTTGTTCACGACGTGAGCTTTCCTAGAACACCTGCAGTAAGGAAGGTGGGCTTGCCCCCGCTGCTTGTATACTTAGCTTTGAACTTGAGATAGACACTTGCTGTTTAAGAGCGGGGGCAAGCCCCCTTCCTGACTGCGGCCATTCCAGGTGCACTGTTTCTGTTCCCATGGGCGCTGTTTGCATCCTTAATGTCTTATTGGAAAATAGTTGATGACTGAAAAAAGTATCCAGGAAACCTACGCGCCGAATCTGAAATGCTTTGGCTGTGGCCCGGCAAACGAGCAGGGCTTGCACGTTCGCAGCTTTCCCAAAGGCGATGAAGTCGTGGCCGAATTCCAGCCGCAAACTTATCAGGAAGCTTTCCCCGGAGTGCTCAGCGGCGGCATCATCGGCACCTTGCTCGACTGCCATTGCAACTGGACCGCCGCTTATCACCTGATGAAACTTGCCGGAACCGATCATCCACCGTGCACTGTCACTGCTGACTACGCCATCAAGCTGCTGCGCCCGACGCCGACCGATGGGCCCGTGCAGCTGGTTGCCCGTCTGGTTGATGCGAAAGAAGATCGCGCCATCGTCGAAGGCGAGTTAATCGCCCACGATAAAGTATGCGCCACCTGTCGCGGCACTTTCGTCGCGGTCAAGCCCGGTCATCCCGCCTATCATCGCTGGTAGTAGGACAGGCATTCCTGCTTGTCTTCCGGTTTTTCTTTTAAGGACAGATAAGAATATCTGTCCTACCCCCTCAATTTGCCTGCCAATTCTTTGGGAGGTATCATCCCGTCCTGCGACGCTTTCAATACAAGTTTCTAAAAGGACGTTCATGCCCCAACTCCTTCATCGTCCGCGACGCTCCAGAAAGACCGAGAACCTGCGCGCGCTGGTGCGTGAAACGCGCCTCGCGCCTGAGGATTTCATCCTGCCGCTCTTCGCTTGCTCCGGCCAAAACATTCGCCGCGAAATTTCGTCGATGCCCGGCGTGCACAATCTTTCCGTCGATCAAATTGCACGGGATGCCGAGAGCGCCTATCAGGCGGGCGTACGCGGTACGATCCTCTTTGGTCTGCCGGAAGCGAAAGACGAAACCGCCACCGGCGCATATGCCGAGGGCGGCATCGTGCAACAAGCCGTGCGGGCTATTCGCAGTGCCGTGCCCGACATGGTAGTCGTCACTGATACCTGTCTCTGCGAATACACGTCGCACGGTCACTGCGGCGTTGTGCGCGATGGTGAAGTTCTGAACGATGAATCGCTCGAATTGTTGGCTCGCACCGCGGTCAGCCAGGCCGAAGCCGGCGCGGACATCGTGGCTCCGTCGGCCATGATGGATGGACAGGTCGGCGCAATTCGCGAAGCGCTGGACGACGCCGGCTTCGAGCAGGTCGCGATCATGGCCTACGCCGTGAAGTATGCTTCCGCCTTCTATGGTCCATTCCGTGAAGCTGCTGACAGCGCGCCTGCGTTCGGCGACCGCCGCGCTTATCAGATGGACTCTGCCAACGCGCGTGAAGCGCTGCGCGAAGCCGAGCTGGATTATTCGGAAGGCGCTGACTTTCTAATGGTCAAACCCGCCACGTGTTACCTGGATATTTTGAAGGCGCTACGAGATCGCTTCGACTTGCCTTTGGCCGCCTATCACGTTTCCGGCGAGTACGCGATGATCAAAGCCGCCGCGCAAAAAGGGTGGATTGACGAACAGCGCGTGATGATGGAAACGCTTACGAGTATAAAGCGCGCCGGCGCCGACATCATTCTTACCTACTACGCGCGCGAAGCAGTCAAGGTCCTCCGCGGAGCATAAGGCCCTAAACTGCAAATCATCAGATTTAATCGTTTGGTCAAGACTCAAACTCAATGAGAAAACTAATTTACTGGCTTCCAGCGCTATTCATTCTGCTGGGCTTCGCCAGCGCCTCAGCGCAAATGAGCGTTGATCGTGAATTGGTCGCAGAGATAGCGAAGATCAAAGCGATCGACAATCACGCCCATCCGTTGCGCTACGTCGAGCCAGGCGAGAAGCCCGATGATGAGTTTGACGCGCTACCCCTGGACGGGATCGAACCGTTTTCGCTTCCCGTCAGGCTGAATCCCACGAACCCGGAATTCATTAGCGCCTGGCGCGCGCTTTACAACTACGCGCATAACGACATGAGCGAGGCGAATGTGCGCGAGTTGCTTCAGCTCAAGCAACGTGTAGCCCGCGATCAGGGCGAGCGATTCCCCGCGTGGCTGCTCGACCAGCTTCGGATTGAAACGATGTTTGCTAATCGGGTGGCGATGGGAAGGGGTCTGACAGCGCCGCGTTTTCGCTGGGTGGCTTTTGCCGATGCGCTGATCTTTCCGCTGAACAACGACGCGGCTAAGAGATCGAATCCGGACTATCGCAACTTTTACCCCCGCGAAGAACATCTGCTTGAGCGTTACCGGGCCCAGGCTGGATTGAAAGCGTTGCCGGCAACACTTGACGACTACCTGACAAAGGTTGTGACCGCTACCCTGGAATCGCAAAAGCGCTCCGGCGCCGTTGCGGTCAAGTTCGAAGCTGCCTACCTACGCAAGCTCGACTTTGACGAGGCGGACAGCGCGGCTGCGCGGCGCACCTATTTGCGCTACCTTCGCGGCGGCGAGCCGCCCGTGGCCGAGTACAAGACGCTGCAGGACTTTCTTTTTCGCTACGTTGCCCGCGAGGCCGGCCGCTTAGGCATGGCGGTGCATATTCACGTTATCGACGGAGCCGGAGGTTATTACAGGCAGAGTGGCAGCAATCCTATGTTGCTGGAGTCTGTCTTCAACGATCCAGCGCTGAGAAAAACCACCTTCGTAATGATTCATGGTGGTTATCCGTTTACAAAGGAGACCAGATCGTTGCTGGGCAAGCCGAATGTTTATGCAGATTTCTCAGCGCAGACTTTTCTGCTTTATCCGCGCGAGCTGAGTGAGGTGCTGCGTAACTGGCTGGAAGCTTATCCCGGCAAGATTCTTTTCGGCACCGATGCGTTCTCGTTTGGTCCGGAAGTTGATTGGCCCGAAGTGGCGTGGCTCTCGAACACAACGGCGCGCCAGGCACTGGCGCTTGCGTTGACGGGAATGATGAACGACGGAGAAATCACGCGCGAACATGCCGTCGAGTTGGCGCGCATGGTCTTGCGCGAGAATGCTATCAAACTCTATAGCCTGTAGGACAGGCATCCCTGCCTGTCAAAACTCTGTTTCGCTACCGCACTTCAAGTTCCACCGGTGTTGCGCCGCGGGCGTCATAACCTTCGGGCCAGTTGGAAATGTTGATGCCGTAGAGCCAATCCGAATCGACCGTCACCGCAAAGCGAATTGTAAATGGCAGGCCGCGCGCTGCCCGCAAGCGCACTGAAAACTCGTCAACCAGCCATTCCTGAATCAGCGGCTGCTTCGGATCTTCAACTGGAATCAGCCGCGAACCGCAATCAGTTCCATTCACAAACAAAGTAACGCGCGTGCGAATCCAGGCCTGACTGGCGTCCTCCGGCAATACCGGTTGAATGTGGGCGCGCACTACCAGGTGGCCCACGCGGCGGCGATCCGGGCGCGGGGGCACAACATACTCAAAAAAGCCCACGCCTGATCCCCAAACAAAGCCGGGACCATTTCCCAATTTTTCGAAGCGGCCGCTTACCACCATCTCTGGTTTGAAGCGATAGAGAAGTGTGCGATCGTCGCGGGTGATTAGCTCCGGTCTCAGGCCCGAATCATCCGCTACGCGCGTGAAAGCGAATTGTCGCGGCACCAGGTGCTGGCCCGCATTCAGGAGACGAGCCGGCGGCCCTACGTTTTCGAGCGAAGCAAACAACTGGGCGGCCCGATTAATCTCGGCGAACACTGCGGTGTCTCGCCAATCCGAATACGCCACGCCGTAGCCGCGCTGTGGATCAGGTGTCAGGATCCAGAACATTGCGCCGGCAATTCCATTCTGCGCCGCGCTTTCAAAATAAGCGCGAAACCACGCGCTTTGCGAGAACCCTTTATAGCCTTCCCGCGCCATGCTGAACTCACCAAGAACCAGCGGCTTCTTCAAAGACAGGGTCGCAGCAGCACGGTTTTCCATGAATTGACGCAGGGCGTCCGGCGAATCGACCACCAGATCCAGATCGTTGCGCGGGTAATTATGCACGTCGCAGTAATCGATGGTGGCGAGCTGATGATCGAGGAGCCACTCGCGGCGCTCGGCGGCCGAGCGATAGCCCCAATCGCCCGGCGCGACGAGGTGGTTGGTATCCAGCGACTTCAAATAGCCGCTCATTTCGGCAATCCAGGCGCGGCGTTCAGACCAGCGGCTAGTGACAGCCTGCCCTTCATTCATGAGCTCATAACCGAAGATTGCCGGATCGTCGCGGTACATCAGTCCGGTGACGGTGTTGCGCCTGGTGGCAATCTTTTCAAGGTGCTCGCGATAAAGGCGGCGCGCCTCCACATTGGTGTAGAAGAGCATTGCGCGCTCGGTATTAATGCCGAAGGGTTTGCGATCGTCGTCCGCGCCCGTAACACCGGCCCAGCGCAGATATTGCGTGACCCCACCCGTGTCGCGCCACCAATTTGCCAGGCAGAGTTGCACCTTCAAACCGTTGTGCGCCGCTTCGGCTATCACGCGATCCAGGAAGACGAACTCATCTTCGTTCCATTGCCCCGGCGCGCGCCGGAATGAATGCGCGCGCGGCCAGTCGGCCTGGTCGGCTATGGGCTTTACGTCACCGGGCCCACCTTCGCCGAAAGCCCAGATGCGCACGACCCGGATTCCATTCTGCGCGGCCACGCGCATGGTCTCAGGCATGTGCGCGCGATCATCGTCGCGGTACATCACCGCTGCGTTGGCCCCTACGAAGCGAAAGTTTTTACCATCCAGCACAAGGCTGGCGCCACGCGTTCGCACAAAGCCCGCCGGCGCCGGCGAGGAATCCCGCTCGCGGACATCGCGCGCGAAAAAAACAATTGCCGCGCTCAAAATAGCGGCGAGCGCGGCAACAACTAAAATCTTCTTTCCCATCGGGCGGATTATACTGGCGGACAAACTCCCATTGGTAGCTCGGTCATGTTTGGTTCGGGCTAATACCCGACGAGCGGGCAGTAGCCCGCTGCTAAACCCACCGCAGTTGCCGGACATTAGCGTGGGCTGGTCAGCCGAACGAATCCCATGATGGCGCAAAAAGCTGCCACCACGACGAACCCGTTAAAGAAAGTGAGTATGGCAAAGACTGTGGTGGTGTCTTTCAAGATTAAGCCAAAAGCCAGCGCCAGGAATTGCAGATGAAAGAGCAACAGACAAAGGGAGACAAAGGAAAACCACCGGGCCGAAGCGCCGAAGGCGCGCGCCCGCGCGAATCCCAGCACCGCCGCCACCAGCCAACCAACCGCGCCGGCGACCAACATCGCAACCACGACGGGCCCGAAGTAGCTCGGCGGCATGAATGTAGTCTCTGTTTGCTGCAACATCAGTAACACCGAAAAAGGCATTCGAACTCTCCTCTAAGACAGAATTGAAGTTACTTTTGACAAAACTAAGCGCCGTTTGCGCCCATGGCTACCATAGCTAAAGCGCAAACGGCGTCGAATTCAGGTGACTCTCGATAGGCCTTTGGTTACAGCATTCTCTCTGCGTCACGGCCGCGGCCGCCGCAGGGGTCAAGAGGCTCTTGCATATCAAACCACAAGGAAGCCTCGCTATTGGGTGATGTGGATTTCCTCTTCCTTGTTCACGTGACCCAGGAAATAGATCAGCGCGCAGATGAAGAACACCACGGCACAACCAATAGCCCACCACATGTTATGGGAT
>JBDUCF010000115.1:0-7707 GCA_040003545.1 Pyrinomonadaceae bacterium
CTAACAGACGCCTTGCCTGCTCCGACCCAGCGCTAAAAGCGCTGGTCTAGCAACCCTTCGGGGAAGCCCGATGAATCGGGCTGGAAGCCCTTGGCAGGCGAGTGGGTTTTACTTGCCTTCAACTCACCATCAACTTAAGGAAATAGAACCTTCGACGCACCGGATGTGCAAGGTTACGCATTCGCGAAAGCCGCCGCTCGTTAACGATCTCAAATCCTGCGCCACCGAACGTATCCCGCCATTCGTCTTCGCGCCTAAACGTGCATGGGCCGGTGCGGCTTTGCCATTGAAGGTTGTGCGTCCAGCAGACAAAGCGATCCCACCACACTTCGGGAATGTCTTCGTAAACCACCAGCCGACCAGTGGGGCGTAGCACGCGGCGCACTTCGCCCAGAATAGCCCCCAGGTCCTGCGCGTGATGTAGTACGTAGCAGAACAGCACGCCATCGAACGATTGGTCCTCGACCGGAAAATGAGTGCCATCGAAGCGCAAGTAATCGATCGGCGTCTGCGCATCTTCATCCAGATCGATGCCGGTTACTTTCGTCCCCAGCATTGCCGACAGGTGATGTGCGATGAAGCCGTTGCCACACCCTACATCAAGCACGCGCGAGTGGCGCGGCACGACTCGCGCGACCTCGAGCGCCATATCATAAGCTCTTCCAACCTTGCGCCGCCGTCGCTCGCGTTGCCAGCGGCGCTGAAGGCCATGGAGCAATTCTCCTATGGAATCAGCGACGGTGAATCTTCTGCGTGGTGACAGATTCCCGGCAGGATAGGGAGTGATCTGTTCCAGTATTTCGAGGGGTCTTAAGAGCATCGCTTTCTGACTGGGCAAGCGCGATGCCGAAAGGGCGCCTTTTAAGCCAGGCCATTTTATGCGGCGAAACAATAACTGGTGGGAATGTCGAGAGGCTACGATGACGATTGGCCGCAATGAATCTCCGACAGGTGACGGGCGAAGGCAAGTCTATGTAATGCTGCACGGCGTCTGGACGAACACGGGAGAAAGCGGCAAAATGCAGAAAACCTTTACCGAGGCTAACAATGAATAGACTGATGGTGTTTGCTCTGATGCTAATTCTTTTTGCTGCCACCTTAGCTCAAACTGGATCACCTATGAATTCTCGCAACCTTTGGCCTCTTGGCTATTGGCCGCTCGAGAAGAGCCAGTCGATCGTCGATAAGACGCAGACGATACGCCTGGCTCCGGACCTGTCGCACCTGACTTCAGGCGAGCGCAAAGCGGTGTCGAAGCTGCTGGAGGTGGGAAAGATATTTCAGAGGCTCTACGAGCTGCAGCGACACCAGCAAGCACTTTTCGCTTATGACCAACTTGCTCAGCTCGATAAGCAGACCGGCTCAACCCAGGCGACAAAGAACCTGCTGGCGCTTTATCGATTGAACCAGGGACCAATTGCGACGACGTTGGAGAACAAGCGCGAGCCGTTTCTTCCGGTTGAGCCGACGGTGCCGGGCAAGAACGTGTATCCGTGGGGAGTGAAGAAGGAAGAGATAGAGACATTTCTGGCAGTGCATCCGGAGCAGCGCGATAAGATCATGGGCTCGCGAACGGTCGTCAGAATAGCAAACTCCCTGAGTGCGGAGTCCGATCTTCGCAGCGTTCGCAAGTATCCGGTCCTGGATACTATGCATCCCGGGCTGCGAGCTGAATTGGAGGCGCTGCGGGGTAGTAAACCGGGCTCGCGGTCAGGCGCCGCGATGCCACTGGCGCGGCAGGGCTTTTATGCCGTTCCCTATTCAGTCGCTTACGCGGAGGAATTGATGCGCGCCTATTCTTTACTCAACGAAGCTGGTGACGCCCTGCAGAAGGACGACGGGGAGTTTGCCGGATACCTGCGCAATCGCGCCCGCGATCTTTTGTCCGACGATTATGAATCAGGCGATGCAGCATGGGTTACGGGCCACTTCAAGAACCTTAACGCGCAGATTGGCTCTTATGAAACTTACGACGATGAGCTCTACGGAGTGAAGACGTTCTTCGGCTTCAGCCTCCTGAGTACTCGACACCAGGAAACAACCGCACTGCGGCAGGCGATGAAGGGTTTGCAGACCCTCGAAGAGTCTCTCCCTTACGATCATCAGAAAAAGATTCGCGAAGACATACCCGTAGGCGTCTATGACGTGATTGCCGACTTTGGCCAGACGCGCGGGGGCAACACGGCCACCATCTTGCCAAACGAAAGTTATTTGGCCCGCCGGTACGGCCGAACGATTCTGTTGCGCGCGAACATCATGCGCGAACCGAATATTTTCGAAAGCACGTCTAAAACATTCGAGGCAGCGGTAGGTCCCGAACAGGCAAAGGAGCTGACTTCGGACGGTAACTTCTATCGCACGCTGTGGCACGAGGTGGGCCATTACCTGGGCGTGGACCAGACAAAAGACGAACGCGATCTGGATACAGCGCTCCAGGACGATGCGAATACGATGGAAGAGATGAAGGCGGACCTGGTGTCGTTATTCGTGGCCGAAGCGTTGCACAATCAGCATTACTACGCTGACGGCCAACTACGGAGCGTCTATGCCGGCGGCATCCTGCGGGTGCTGCAGAACAATAAGCCGCGGCGCGATCAACCCTACAACACAATGCAATTGATGCAGTGGAACTTCTTTTTGGAGAAGGGGCTATTGAGTTTTGAAAATGGAGAGCTTCGCATCCACTACGACAGGTATCACGACGTGATTGGTCAGATGCTGAAGAAAGTTCTGGAAGTCCAGTACCAGGGAGACAAGGCGGCGACCGATCGCTTCATCGATCAATACTCGAACTGGGACGAAAACCTGCACGGCGTAGTGGCGAAGAACATTCGCGACCAGCAGAGGTACCGGTTCAGATTGTTCATGTATGGGGCTCTGGGGGAATGAAAAAGCCACGCGGCTACGCCGCCTGATGTGCGGTGGGGCTCTGCCCCACCGGTGAAGACTCCATATCTAAGGGCTATGCCCGCGATGGGCGTAGCCTTACAATAGAATAGCCCATTCTGCGGAAGGTCATGGACTTCCGCACATCGGGCGGCAGAGCCGAACAAAGGGACGCATGAACAAATCAGACCCGGAACTCCAATCCAGCTACGATCGGGTAGCCGAGCATTATGCCGGCGAGTACTTTGATGAACTCAGGCAGAAGCCATTTGATCGAGAACTACTCGATGGTTTTGCCAGGAGCTTACGCGGGGAGGGCGAGGTTTGCGAAATCGGCTGCGGGCCGGGGCAGATTGCTCGTTACCTGAAAGACCGCGGCGTGCCCATGCTCGGCCTAGATCTTTCAGCAGAGATGGTCAGATGCGCGCGACGTTTGAATCCCGACATTCCCTTCGTGCATGGCGATATGCTGGTCCTCGACTTGCCGGAGGATTCGTTGGGCGGCATCGTTTCGTTTTATGCGATCATTCATCTCAAGCGCGCGCAGATGACGCCAGCTTTGAAAGAGATGCACCGAGCTCTGAAGCCGGGCGGACGATTGCTGGTTTCTTTTCACGGGGGCGAAGGAGAGCTGCACCGCGATGAATGGTACGGCCAGCCCGTGTCCATTGACGTGACCTTGATGACTAACGAGGAAATGTCCGGTTACCTCCACACAGCCGGGTTTGATGAAGTGATAATTAAGGAGCGCGCACCCTACGAGTTTGAATATCCCACCCCTCGCATGTACGCCTTTGCCCGGAAGGGGATGAGTTCCTAGTCCTTGCTACCTTGATCGAAATCGGGTCCCTTCGCGAAGAGGCCTGCTGAACCTCACTTCCCAAACGCGTCACCGCCGAGAAAGTTCTCGCGCACGTAACTAACCGTGTCGTTAAGTGTTTCACCAGGATCACGCGGCGAGAAGCCGAGTTCGCGTTTTGCCTTAGCCGGATTGAGGTACCAGAAATATTCAGCCATCTCGATCGCCCCGGCCTCCAACGGCGGCGTCATGTTCCACTGGCGAAAGAGCGACTCGATCACCTGCGCGCCCGTAACCGCCAACTTCGACGGGAAGGCCAGGCGTGGCCCAGCAACCTTTGTCAGACGCGCCAGCCGATCGAAGAATCGTTGGAAGGTCCAGTTGACCGCGCCCAACAGATAACGCTCGCCGGGCCGGCCCTTCCTCATCGCCACGATGAAAGCTGCCGCCGCATCGCGTACGTCAACAAAGCTCAAGCCACCGGATGGCACGGCGGCGATTTTGCGCGCCATGAAGTCGAGCACGATTTTGGTTGAGCTTAGACGTTCATCGCCCGGCCCAAGCAAAAGACTGGGATTCATGATGACCAGCCGCAGACCTTTGCCGTTGAAGCGTTCAAGCGCAGCCATCTCCTGGTAGGACTTGCTGGCGTAATAGGGCCAGCGCGAAATGATATCGAGCGGCATTGGATAAGATTCTTCGGGAATGACTTCTCCCTTCTCGGTTACCGCGATCGTGCCGCTGGTGGAAGCCAGCACCATGGTTTTCACACCGGCCTCGCGCGCTGCATCAGAAAGCAGTCGCGTCCCATCAACGTGGACGGCGTACATTTCGCGAGTATCATCCCGTTCGCGCGAGACCTTCCCGGCCAGATGATAAACTTCGACAATCCCTTCTACGGCCCGCGCCACGTCGTCTGCGTTGGTTATAGAGCCGGCAACCGCATCCACGCTTAAGTCCGTCAGCCAGTCAGGAATATTTGTGGCCATCACACGAATATCCCTGGCGCCGGAGTTGATGAGCTGGCGCACCAGATGCGATCCCAAAAAGCCGGTGCCCCCGGTGATGAGCGTGGTGGGCCGGGGCCGCTTCTCGATTGCCGCGCGCCGTTTCGTGCCCGTCCTGGCCGGCGTCATCCGGGCGGTGCGTTTTTTAGACGTGGTCGTCATTCTATTGTTAACGTTGTTTCCGGAAAATAAGCTTCTGGAAATACTTGCAGTCAGGAAGGGTGGTTTACCCCGCCGATTCAATGCATTCACCTGAGCGGGGGCAAGCCCCTCTTCCTGACTGCAGGTATTCATCGTTGAGTTGATAAATTGTCGGAGAAGTTGGCACGCGCTCCGCCGGCGCTAGACGATCGCTTCGATCGTCGCATTGTTTAGTTTCCGTTCCGCGGCAACTGCGCGGCGCTCCACCTTCCATTGCTTGCGTAACGCCGCCGCGTCGAAGGGAATCCTGGTCCGATCGCGAAGGTTTGCGACCTGGTGGTGAACGTACGCTGCAATCAGATGATACGCTTCCGCGCGGGCCATTCCTCTTGTCATTTCATCCAACTCTTCGAAAGAAAGGAACCGTCCGATGCGCGCTGCTACGTTGCGACTCTTGATGATGTTGGAACCCTTGGGCATCGCCTGGTATGTGCCCTCCAGATAAATCGGCAGGATGCCGACGCGCGCAGCCAGCGCCAGATAACCAATGACGGGTTTGAACTCCCCCATCTTGCCGGTCATCGAGCGCGTGCCTTCCGGGAAGATTAGCGCGTTGTAGCCGCGATCGAGGAATGACCGCGCATGCCGTAGCGACTGGCGCAGAGAGCCGCTGCGCTCCATCGGCACCAGGTTTGTGAAGTTGTCCATGTAGGCCCGCTTGTACTTGTTATCGAAAAAGTAATCCGCTGCGGCCAGCGCTACCAGTCCTTCCCCGGCTTCGCCCAAAGCCATCTTTGCCAGCCCCATGTCCAGATGCGAAGCGTGGTTGGCAGCGACAATAAAGTTTGTGTGGACGGGGATATTCGTTTGACCTTCGTATTTTGTGTGCAGGAACTTTTCGTAAAAAAGATGTTGCACCACACTCAGTCCTTTGCCACCCACTAAGCGAACAAGCGAGGGAATATGTATTTCGTCATCGCGTTCTTCGCTATCAGCTCGCAACTGGGGACTATCGCTGCCGGCTGTTGCGGCGCGTGTCACCACTGCCGCCAACTCACGGACATCCTGCACTTCGTTCAGCCGTTCGGGCGCGGTTAGCGCGCCGCCGGAGTTTTCGATTGCGGTCGCCAGCTCCACGAACATGAGGCTGTCAAAACCCAGGTCGCTTAGACGTGAATTCATCGATACTTCAGCGCGGGGCCGGTTAGAAACATTAGCTACGATCTCCAGCAGCCAACCAGCATCGCGGCGACTTTCTTCATGGGCAAGATCTACCGCGCCCTGCTTCGCTCCCTCTTCCAGAGATTGCAGCATCCCGGTTACTTCGCGCCGTTTGATTTTGCGCGTTGCCGTCCGCGGCAGTTCCTCGTTCCAGAAGTGCAGGAGCTTTACGCGCTTGTAGTAGGGCAGGGTGGCTGAGACTTCGCGGAAATGCTCTTCAATGCGGCGGCGCAGCTCGACGCGCGTCAGGGCGATGTCATAGTCGTTATCCGGCACCACCAGGCACGCAACCTTCTCGCCGATTCCGTCCGGCAAACCAACCACGCTGAGCTCCTTGATGTATGGGGAGCCGGCATAAAGTTCTTCAATCTCATCGGGATAGACGTTCTTGCCGTTTGTGTCAACGATCAGTTCCTTTGAGCGCCCGACGAGGTACAGATTCCCTTCGTCATCGAGGCGTCCCAGGTCGCCGGTGTAGAGCCACCGGTTGATCAGCGCGGTGCGGGTGGCTGTTTCGTTATCGTAGTAACCCAGCATTACGTTTGGCCCGCGCGCGATTACTTCACCGACGCCACTCCCGTCTGCGTCTTTGATCTTTACTTCGACGCCCGGCAACGGTTTCCCGACGCTGCCCGTTAGCATACGGTTCTGCGGCCGCGTCACTGTCAGCACCGGCGACGCTTCGGTCAGGCCGTAGCCTTCGAGGATGGTGAAGCCGAGTCCCTGGAAGTCTCGCTGCACCTTCTCATTCAGAGCCGAGCCCCCGCTGATGAAATAACGTATTCGCCCGCCGAGTCCTTCGTGAATGGGATAGAAGAATATCTGGCCGAGATTCAGTGGCGTCCGGTCGCGCAACCAGGCGTTGGCCTTCATCAGCAACTCCGCGGTATCGCCAACCCATTTATTCTGCTCGTGCAGCTTGCTCTTGATGCGGCGGTGCAACAATTCCCAGAGGGCCGGGACGCCGACCATCCCGGTGACGTAGCCATTTTTGATAGCGCGCGCCAGCGCATCGCTGGTTAGTTCGGGCAAGTAAGTAATCTGAGCGCCGCGGCTGAGCGGTGTCAGGAAGCCGGTGGAAAACTCAAACGTATGATGGAGCGGCAAGACTGAAAGCACCCCGTCGCCCGTATTCATATCGAAAACTGAGGAGAGCATTGAGACCATGCTGGTAAAGTTGCGATGCGAAAGCATCACGCCCTTGGGCCGTCCTGTGGTTCCCGAAGTAAATATCAAAGAAGCGACCGATTGCGCCGTGACGCGCGCAGGCAACAAAGCGACGCGCTGATCTTCAGTTTCCTGATCCGGCATCGCGAAGACTTCTTCAAATTGCCAGAGCCTTGTCGCTGATAGTCCGGCCGTCTTGAGTTGCTCTGCCAGGCCGGAATGCTCCGCGGCCATTTCTTCGCTAAGCACGATGCCGGATGCATCGCCGGCGCGGGCGAAGTTCACAACCTCATCGGTTGAGCTTTCCGGATCGACTGGGATACAGGTGGCGCCTGCTTTGAGCACGCCGAAATAGGTCATGCCCCATTCCGGCGCATTATGACTGAGAAGCATTACGCGCTCGCCTGGCTTGATGCCTTCGTTCGCGAAGAATCCCGCTGCCCGCGTGGCCAACTCGCGCAGATCGGCGTAGGTGTACTGTTCCTT